>DATCIL010000420.1:0-10847 GCA_036507795.1 Anaerolineales bacterium
ATCCCTTCAGTTCAGCTTTGTTTGGGATGCCATGGCGTGATCGCAACTGACGATCCGGTTGTTCAAGAAGTCGCCGGTTACTGGGAACGCCAGGAGCCAATACCCTGGGTGCGCGTCAACGTACAACCCGATTTTGTTTATTTCAGCCATCAAGCGCATCTGGGCACAGGCATCAACTGTGAAACCTGCCACGGCCCTGTTGGTGAGATGGAGACTGCTCGACCAGCGGTGAGGATGGATATGGGTTGGTGTTTGGATTGTCACTTGCAGCAGCCCGAGGAGCATGTCGCCCGGTTGGCGGACTGCCTGGCATGTCATAAATAGCCTTGAAGAGAAATCTATGAAGAGGAAACTTACTCGCAGGGACTTTCTACAAATTGCCACAGGGGCGACCGTTATCACTGGCTTCGCTCCGAAACTTCGTCGCATCATCCTGGAGCCATTCGTCCAGCCACCTGAGGAAGTCCTGCCGGGTGAGGCCACCTGGTACGCCAGCACTTGCCGCCAATGCAGAGCCGGTTGCGGCATTGTGGTCCGGGTGGTGAATGGACGCGCAAAGAAGATCGAGGGTAACCCTCTCCACCCGCTCAACCAAGGAAAACTTTGTGCCCGGGGTCAGGCGGGTTTGCAGGTGCTCTATAACCCTGACCGAATTAAGAACGCTGTTTCGCAGACAGGCGGTCGGGGTTCGCGTCATTTCGAGCCGTTGTACTGGCCAGATGCATTAGATATTTTATTCAATAAGATTACCTCGCTGAGTAATCCGGAGCGATTAGCCTTCCTTGGGGGTATGATGCCGGATCACCTTTATCGATTGGTGGTTCAATTCCTCGATTCACTTGGGGCTCCTCCCCCGGTAATATTTGATCTGCACTCGGCTTTGGAGGGTCGCGCTACGGCCTTGAATCTTTCACAGCGCTTCTTCGGCGTTCCTGAGTTTCCTGTTTATGATCTATCCCGTTCTGAGGTGATTTTCTCCTTTGGAGCCAATTTCCTTGAAACCTGGATGTCACCCGTGAACCTGAGTCGCGCTTACGGCGAGATGCGCCAGGGCCAATTTGGGGGTAGAGGTTTGCTGGTGCAGTTCGAGCCGCGCTTATCGGCAACCGCGGCTTCAGCAGATGAATGGATTCCAACACCACCAGGGACGGAGGGATTCGTAGCCTTAGCCATCGGTCGCATCATTGTAGAAGAAAGGTTGGGTCATGTCGGTAGCCACCGCCCCCATGCCGTGCTCTATCAGGACGTGGATGTGCGCGAGATGGCTGCAGCTAGCGAGGTATCTGTGGAACAACTTCGGCGATTGGCGCGCATCTTTGCTGACGCCGATCAAGCTGTGGCCATTCCAGGGGGTTATCTTACCAGTCAAAAAAATGGATCGGCAAGCATGCTCGCTGTCCAGGCGCTGAACTTGCTTGTGGCCCAATTTGGTCGTTTGGGAGGTGTTTTCCTCTCCCAACCAGGACCGACCAACGCACTGCGCCAGACTCCGGTCAGCGGTACCCAAGCTGAAGGCGCCTTTTCCTATCAGCCAATCATTGATTTAGTTGATCGAATGGAGCGTGGTCAGGTTGATCTTCTGTTGATCCATGGAGCCAACCCAGTGTTCGAGCTGCCGGACGCGACTGGATTTAGTGAGGCCATCAAGCGTGTCCCCTTTGTTATTTCATTCAACTCATTTGTGGATGAGACGGCCGTGTGGTCCGATCTGATCCTTCCGGACCACACCTATTTAGAGGCTTGGGGCTATCAAGTCCCTGCGCCTGGTGCAAATCGGCCGCTGGTTAGCGGGCAGCAGCCCGTAGTGCAACCGTTATACGATACCAAATCCACGGCGGATATAATCCTGACTTTAGCATCCCGCCTTGGTGGCGAAGCTGCGGCCGCCTTACCTTGGTCGGACGAAGTGGCTTACCTGCAAGCAAGCGCTGGTGAACTGCAAGGCTCCAGCCTGAGCGCCTATGATGCCAGAACGCGGTCGGGGTTCTGGGCGCTTTGGCGGCAGCATGGAGGCTGGTGGTCTGATAGGGAGGTCCCTCGAGAGCCCGAACTCACCGAAATTGTCACGAAACCGCTACCTATTGTTCAGCCACAGTTTGATGGAGATCAAGAGAACTATCCTTTCCACCTTTACCCTTATTCCTCGATATTACTATCCGATGGGCGCGGAGCAAACCTGCCATGGCTGCAAGAAACTCCCCATCCAATGACAACCGCGCGCTGGGAAACATGGGTGGAATTGAATGCTGAGACTGCAGCCTCTCTAGGTGTGGCAGATAATGATGTCGTCCGGGTTATCTCTCCATACGGAGAATTGGAGGCCCCTGTGGTCGTTTATCCTGGCATCAGGCCAGATGTGGTTGCGATGCCGGTTGGGCAGGGACATAAGGACTACGGACGTTTCGCTCAAGATCGAGGGAGTAATCCGATCAGACTGATTGCGCCGCTGGAAGAACCGGAATCTGGTGCCTTAGCCTGGGGCGCGACGCGCGTGCGTTTGGAGCCGACCGAAGGTAGAAAGGTGTTAGCAAGATTGGAGAATCTAGAAGGTGAGGGCCGTGAGTCACTCCGCTGAAGTAAATCATCGCTGGGCAATGGTGGTGGACCTGGACCGCTGCACCGGCTGCCAGGCGTGTGTGGTTGCCTGCCACGCCGAGAATAACGTCCCGGTCGCCGGCGAAAAGCAGGCCGCCTACGGGCGTTGGATGCACTGGATCATCATTCACCGCTACTGGGAGGGCGAATACCCGAACGTGAAGGCGCGCTTCATGCCAGTGATGTGCCAGCAGTGCGGCGAAGCCCCCTGCGAGCCGGTGTGCCCGGTATTCGCCACCTATCACAACCCGGAAGGGCTGAACGCGCAAATCTACAACCGCTGCATCGGAACGCGCTTCTGTGGTAACGGCTGCCCGTACAAGGTGCGCACCTTCAACTGGTTCCGGCCAGAGTTCCCCGAGCCGTTGACTGAGCAACTCAACCCAGATGTGACCGTTCGCTCGCGTGGCATCATCGAAAAATGCACCTTCTGCGTCCAACGGATCCGCCGGGTCGAGATCGAGGCTCGGGCGCAGGGCCGCGAGCCGCAAGACGGCGAGGTTCAGCCGGCCTGCGTCCAGACCTGCCCGCCCGGCGCGCTGATCTTTGGCGACCTGAACGACTCGAATAGCCAGGTTAGCCAATTGGCCCGCAGCCGCCGTGCCTTTCGGCTGCTAGATGAACTGGGCACCGATCCGGGGGTGGTTTACCTCAAAGGAGGTGAGACCGATGTCTGAATTCCGCCCTGAACCATCAATAGAACCCGAAAACGCGCCGGAATTTGAAGAGCGCCTTCTTCTGCTGGAGCGCGAGGATTGGGAAATCAATCAGGCGGTGCTCCAGCCAATGTTAAAGAGCGGCTGGGTCTTTTGGGTTGTGGTGATCTTGCTTGGTGCGTTGGTATTGTGGGGGCTTTACGCCTGGGGATATCTGGTTTACTGGGGCATCGGCGTCAGCGGGAAAAACCGCCCGGTGTACTGGACGCTGTTCATCACCACCTTTGTTTTCTGGATCGGCATCAGTCACGCTGGCACAATGATATCCGCAGTGTTGCGTTTGCTCAAGGCAGATTGGCGCCGACCTATCACGCGGGGCGCGGAGGCCATGACGGCATTCGCGCTCATGATGGCCGGGCTCTACCCACTGATCCATCTCGGGCGGGTGTGGAAGTTCTACTGGATGATTCCCTACCCCAACAACCGCTTTATGTGGCCCAACTTTCAATCGCCCTTGATGTGGGATTTGGTAGCCATATTTACATATCTAATTGGTAGCGGTTTGTATCTTTTTTTAGCGCTGATCCCTGACATGGCTATGGCGCGCGATCATACAGAGGGTTGGCGCTATAGACTTTACCGGACATTGGCGCTCGGTTGGCGCGGCACCGAGGCCGAGTGGCACAAGCTTCATCGAGCGTTAGCCATATTCTCAGTGGCTATTATCCCGATATTTCTCTCTGTACACTCAATTGTGTCGTGGGATTTTGCAGTCACGATTCAACCGCGCTGGCATAGTACAATTTTTGCCCCTTATTTTGTTGTTGGAGCCATTTATTCTGGTCTTGCGGCGCTAGCAACTATCCTTGTTATCGTACGCTCTGGAATGAAGTTGCAGGAGTTCTTACGCGCCGAACATTTCAACGCTTTGGGCAAGCTGGTGATGGTTGCAGGTATGGCCTGGACTTATTTTTGGTTCGCCGGATTCATAACTGAGTGGTATGGAAATGAACCGGTAGTTAGAGAACTGATTCACGAGGAGGTGGCTGGTAAATTGGCGCCGCTCTTCTACCTGCAAATGACCGCCAACCTGCTCCCAATTGGACTGTTAGTTTTCAAAAAGGTGCGTACTACCCCGGCCCTTCTGCTGGTCACCACTCTGCTGGTTAATGTAGGTATGTTTACCGAACGTGTTCTAATCGTGATTGGAAATTTAGAGCGCAATCATTTACCTTTTAATTGGGGAACATATCGACCAACCTGGGTGGAGTTGAGCATTGTCGGGATGACCTTCGCAGGTTTTGCTTTGTTGTACATGCTTTTCTCACGCATTGTTCCTTATGTGCCTGTTTGGGAGATCAAGGAGGGTCGTTTACGCTATACCTTGCGGCGTATTGGGCGCCTGTTAATACCGACTGCAGCAGAGATCGAATAGCATATGAACAACACAATTACCCTGCTCGCTCTTTTCGAGAAGAGTACCCAGACTGCTGAAGCGATTGACGATCTATACAACCTCGGCATCCCTGATGAAAATATGACAGTTATTACCGGTGTTCCGTACCCCGAAAGATCACTGGGGAGGCATCGTGAATGGCTTACCCTACCATATATCGTGATGGGAGGGGCAGTCGGTGGGTTGCTCTTTGGTCTTTTCCTTTCGGTTATCACTCCACATCTCTACCGTTTAGATGTGGGCGGTCATCCTCCTGTAGGATTTCCACCTGCAGCAGTGATTACTTTTGTCTTCACTATGTTGGCTATCATTGTCTCAACTTTTTTAGGCGTGTTATGGGAAATGGATTTTCCACGGTTTGGGACGGCGCCTTACCATAGGCTTGTCACAGATGGTCGCCTGGCTGTGTTGGTGGAATGTCTGCCAGACCTGGAGCAAAAGGTTCGACAGGTGGTGAACTCGCATCAGGCTTCATATGTCGGTGAACCCGAGAGGCTAGTTCTATGAGTTCTCGACTGCAGCGTGGTTTGTTGATGATCGCCCTTGTATTGGCTCCTTTTATCATTGGCTTGCTGTTCACTTACGAAATCATTAAAATCCGATTCCCCACGGATATGTCTGAGAATCCAACGGTGGGTTACCAGGAAGGACCCCGCCTTCTGCCAGCTGAGGGAGCGGTACCCGTTCAGGGACTTTCCGTGATACCAGAAGAGTTTCCCAAAAATCCAGTCCCCGCTGACGAAGTCTCTTTGCAGCGCGGGGAGATCCTTTATTCGATCCAGTGTCAGCCCTGCCACGGTGAGAATGGGCACGGAGACGGTCCTTTGGCAGTTTTCTTCGAACGCACCCCAGAGAATCTTACTGGTCCGCAGATTACTGCCGAGTTTGACGGCTCTGTTTATCTGACGATTGTTCTAGGTTTCGGCCAGATGCCATCATTGGCCGAGAACTTAACACCCCGAGAACGGTGGGATGTGGTCAATTACGTTCGGATATTGCCCCCGAGATAATGAGATAGAGGTGTTGCGATGAGGCCGAGTATGAGACGCCAGTCATTGTTATATTTGCTGCTATTGGGATTCGCTTTCTTTCTTGGAAGTTGCGCTCCAGCGAGTCTTTTGCCAGAGGGCCCGACAGCAATCCCTACGCTTATTCCTGCCACGATACCAGCAAGCGCTGGGGAGGCGACCGAATCACCAGCCTTTGCGATTCTGAGCTATCCAGCCCGGCCGCCCTCGGCCGAAGATGGTCGTCCCCTCTACATCTCCCATTGCGCTAGCTGTCACGGCGAGGATGGGGTCGGTGTCGTTCCAGGTGCGCGCAATTTTAACGATCTGGATTACATGCGCGGCGAGACCCCCGCCTCATTCTATGCTGCAGTTACCGAGGGGCGCGGTGAAATGCCGGCATTCAATGATGTCCTTACCTCGGATGAACGTTGGGACGTTGTTTTCTACGTTTGGCGTTTTTCCACCGACGCCGAAACCCTTGCCCTTGGTGAGCAGATTTATGAGGCCAACTGTGCAGCCTGTCATGGGGAAGAAGGGACTGGTGAAGTGCTCGGTGCAGCGGATTTCACCGACTTACGTTTGGTAGCGGATCAGGCGCCGCGTGATTTCTACCTTGTGGTCACTCAAGGTGAAGGTTCTATGCCAGCCTGGCAAGGGCGGCTTTCCCAGGAGGAGCGCTGGGCGGTGATAGATTACCTGCGCACCTTCTCTTATGAGGCGGATTTGCCCGAGGGAGAGCAGGTCGCCGCCTCCCAACCGACGAGCGAAACAGATGAAGCGGGTTGTGATCCATATATTTCGCAGACCAATCCATTCCTTTGGGATGATGCGGTCGCTATCTCCGCGGGTGAGGGGATTTACGACCAGTCTTGCAGCATGTGCCACGGTGAAGATGGATCCGGGGGGCTTCCTGGCGCGCCAGATTTTACAGCTCCCGAAGCGGGTGCCGAGATCCAGAATAATAGCGGGGAACAGTTCTGCATCATCGCTGAAGGCTTAAACACCATGCCTGGTTGGAAAGAAACACTGACCGACGAGCAAATGTGGCAAGTGTTGACCTATGTTAATTCGTTCAGCCAATAGGGGGAAATATGCTTTGTTCCATTCTCACTTACCCAATCTAACTTGGGCTATATTACCCAATAATCAAGCAAAACCCTAGTAAAATACGTTTGTCACACCTTAGAAAGTGACATTTGCCACTAATTTTCTTCTCATAATTAGGGTATAAATCCCAATATCAAGTACCCAAATAGGGGACCTGGTGTTGAGTATTTAAATCCAGGTCGTTTCGAGTTCCTTTATATTGTTGTAGTCATGATACGAATAAGAAGATGATGAAAGGAGGATTGTCTTACAGAGAAAAGTAATCGCCCAACTAGCTTTTGACTTTACCATACTTCAATGCATGTTCATTGCATAAAGGAGAATGCTTATGAAATCAAAATATCTGCTGATTGGACTGTTCTTGCTGGTGGCTGCCCTGGCTCTGGCAGCCTGCGGTACGGCCACGCCTGAGCCCACTCAGGCTCCCCCGCCGCAGCCAACGCAAGCATGTCCAGAAGTACCGGAGGCGCCAGAATGTCCGGCCCCGCCGGAGCCGGTGGTTGCGGAGGTCCCCTTTGAGGAGGCCTGGGCTAGTTCGCCTCACAACGATGCTGTCGCCGAAGCCTTTATCCATTGGAATGAAGAGGATCCCGCAGAAGTTCCTGCATCGTGCGCCAAGTGCCACAGTACTCCCGGCTATCAGGATTTCCTGGGGTTGGACGGAACCGAGTTTGGTGTAGTGGATAACCCCGCTCCCATCGGCTCTACCGTTGAGTGCGCCGCCTGCCATAATGAGGTTACGCTCGAAATGACCAGTGTGGTCTTCCCCTCCGGGATCGAGGTCACCGATCTGGGCGACCAGGCCCGCTGTATGCAGTGCCACCAGGGCCGCTCTTCTACTGTCCAGGTTGCTGCCGCCATCGAAGAGGCCGGATTGACGGGCGATCCGGATACGATCAGCGAAGAGCTGGGCTTCATTAACATCCACTATTACGCTGCAGCGGCTACCCGCCTGGGGACGGAAGCCAAGGGTGGTTTCGAGTACGAAGGCAAGTCCTACGATGCCCGCTTCGACCATGTCGCCGGGTACGACTCCTGCCAGGATTGCCACAACCCGCACACCTTAGAACTGAAAGTTGAGGAGTGCTCGGTTTGCCACACAGACGTTGCCAGCGCGGAAGACCTTGAGAACATCCGCATGCAGGGTTCTTTGGTGGATTATGACGGCGACGGCGATGTCAGCGAAAGCATCCAAGCCGAGCTGGACGGGATGAGAGCAATGCTGCTCCAGGCCATCCGGGCTTATGCTTCTGAGGTATCTGGCACGGCCATCGCCTACTCAGAGCAAACTCACCCCTACTTCTTCATCGATGGCGATGACAATGGTGAAGTCGATGAGGGCGAAGCTGTTCGCGACAATATGTTCGTCGCTTGGACGCCGCGTTTAGTCAAGGCTGCTTACAACTACCAGACCTCCCTCAAGGATCCCGGTGCCTTTGCTCATGGCGGTAAGTACATGGTTGAGCTCATGTATGATTCCATTGAGGATCTCAACCAGGCATTGTCCACACCAGTGGACCTGTCCACTGCACACCGCGTGGATGCCGGTCACTTCGCTTCGTCCGAAGAGCCTTTCCGCCATTGGGATGAGGAAGGCGAAGTTCCTGGCACCTGCGCTCGCTGCCACTCTGCACAGGGCCTGCCGACCTACTTGAAAGATGGCACGAATGTCTCAGTGCATCCTGCCAGTGGGCTGAACTGCGCCACCTGTCACAACGACCTGAGCACCTTCACCCGCTTTGAAGTTGGCGCGGTCACCTTCCCCAGCGGTGCACAACTGGACCTCGGTGATTCTGACGCTAATCTATGTTTGAACTGCCACCAGGGCCGCGAGTCATCCGTCAGTTTGCAGGCGGCGATTGACCGGGCCGGTGTAGGCGACGATGAGGTATCTGAAGCTTTGCGCTTCCGCAACCCGCACTACTTCGCCGCCGGCGCTACCCGTTTCGGAACCGAGGCCAAGGGCGCATACGAATACCCCGGACAGACCTACAATGGTCTTTTCGGGCACGTGGACGCCTTCGTGCTCTGCACCCAGTGCCATGATACCCATGGCCTGACCATCCGGGTCGAAGGTTGTGGTGCCTGTCATGCCGGTGTGGAGGGCGAAGAAGACTTGCAGAACATCCGGCTCGATCCAACCGGTCAGGCGATTGACTATGATGGCGATGGCGACACCTCGGAAGGGATCGCTGGCGAAGTGCAGACCATGGATGATACGCTCTACGCTGCCATCCAGGCGTATGCTGCCGAGACGGCTGGCTCACCGATTGCTTACAACCCGGCGAGCTATCCGTATTGGTTCATCGACGCCAACGCAAACGGTACGGCTGATGCGGATGAGGGCGACGGGTATGCCAGCTGGACGCCGCGCCTGCTCAAGGCTGCCTACAACTACACCTGGGTGTCCAAGGATCCCGGTGCATTCGCTCACAACAACGAGTACGTCATGCAGTTCCTGTATGACAGTATCAACGACATCGGCGGCGACGTCTCCGGAATGACCCGGCCGACGCCCCCACCCGCCGAGTAATCCTGGGACAGAGCCAGAACTAAAAATACCGGGCCCTTGTCGTGCCCGGTATTTTTTAAGATTTTTAACACGAAGTGCACAAAGGTCTGCACAAAGAAACATGAAGGGTTTTTAAATTCTTATATCTTTGTGTCCTTGGTGGTTAAATCTGGCTATTCAATCCTTAACTTCGTCCCGCAGGCCCGGCAGAAGCGGTCGCCGGGCTCGGCGCGTTTGCCACACTGGTGGCAGTAAACGCCATCCCCTTGCACCGCCACTTGGCTCATGCTGGCTGTCGCCCTGCGGCGCTGCCGTTTTTCCGGTTTTTCTTCTTGCCGGCCGGATTGCCAGTACCACCAGCCGCCGCCGGCGATCAAAAGCAGTCCCAGAGCACCCAAAGCCCACGGCAGCGCTTTCGCCAGGTCGATCCGCCCCGGCGTGTCGGAAGTGATCGGCGCGCTGGGTTCAACTTGCAGATTTCCAGACGTCAGTCTATCCGACTCGTTCTCGTAATCGAGGATGATTGTGAAGGAATCGTCTTGCGATACCGCGCCGATTTCGGTGCCGTAGTAGATCAGGCCTTCCTCATCGTTCAACTGGCCGCCCCCCATATTTGGCGAAATCCGCATATTTGTAGCCCCGGAAGGCTGCTGTACGCGCACGACCAGGCGCTCGACTGCATAATCTCCCGGCCACTGGTACTCGACGTGGCGTTTAGCATCGTCCTTCGTTAATCCCGCATCGTAATATTCGAATCTGAATTGAAGTGTTGTGGCGGTAAATGTGATCAGGCTCCATTCCCCGCTTACGCTCCGCTCATAATCCGCAGTATACAGGCTCCCATCTACCTGTCTTACGGCGACTGCGTGCGGGTCGCCGGCGGCTGCCGGTATCCTAAACATCAGCGTGGCCGGTAAAGAAACACTGGGAGACAAGGTTCCGTTGTACATGACCAGCATGCTGGGCCGGTCGAATTCCGGCCACAGGTCAACTTGCAGCTCGCTTAGCGTTACATCATCCTGGGCAAAAACTGAGGTGGGCAGCAGAAGGACGGCGAGGCAAACCAGGCCAAACAATCTTCTTAACAAAAAATTTTCCTCCGCAAATGTCAAAATTAACAGGCATGAATCTTACCATGGAAAACTTGAAGGTAGGGAACCGCGTTTCGACCAGCGGTGTATACAAGTTAAAGGAGGTAAGCATGCAGGCTGTCTCCGATCACATTTCATCGGTTATTAAGCGAGGAGGTTACCATGCGATTTACCCGGAATTGGCTTTTCTTCACGATCGCCGGCCTGATCATCCTCTGGCCGGGCGCAGTAATGGCGGGAGGTGGAGGAGGCGGTGGCGGACCGTGCGCAGGCTTCGCCAGCGGGACCACGCTGGTGATGGAAGACAACTGCTTTAGTGGAGTGGCCCACTTCGCCCGAGCGGGAAATACGCTGCTCGTGCGCAATGATGGCGATCTGCCGCATTCCTTCACGGCGGTGGACGGCAGCTTCGACACCGGC
>DATCIL010000421.1:0-5171 GCA_036507795.1 Anaerolineales bacterium
CCCTCAGATTGAAGATGCAGGCGATGCCAGCGTGTTCAATACAAAATACCGATTAAACGCGATGCTGGATTACGATCAACATCACTTGAGCGTCGCGGAGCAAATTCTTTACACCAACCCATCTCAAGAAACATTAGACGACCTGCTACTTATCGTTGAGCCCAGCCGGTATCCGGATGTTTTCCACTTGAAAAGCATTACGGTGGATGGCCAGGCCGTCGATTACAAACGTGAGATCGGCCAGATTTTGCTAAACCTGTCCTTGCCTCTATCTCCAGATGGAAACATTGAAATCCGCCTGGACTTCGAACTTAACCTTCCCTCGCCGGATTCGGATTATTACGGAAGGCCGGTGCCGTTTGGATATTCTTCCAGACAGACTAACCTGGTAGACTGGTATCCTTTTTTGCCGCCATATGTGGATGGCGAAGGTTGGTTGGCGCACCAGGCTGGATTTTTTGGAGAGCACCTGGTTTATGAGGTGGCTGACTTCGATGTTTCTGTTAAGATTGAAAATACAAACCAGGACCTGCAAATTGCCGCAAGCGCACCGGCGGAGAAGGAAGGAAATATCTATCGTTACAAGCATTACGCTGCCCGCAACTTTGCCTGGTCGGTCAGCCATATGTATGAAGTAGAGACTGAGCAAGTCGGCGATGTGACGGTCGTCGGTTATGCTTTCCCCATGCATTCATCTGCCGGAGAGATGGCGCTAAGAACAACGGTCCAATCTCTCAAATTATTTGAGGATCTCTTCGGCCCCTATCCTCATAAAACACTGTCCGTAGTGGAAGCAGATTTTTTGGACGGAATGGAATATGATGGTCTGTATTTCCTGAGCAACGGCTTTTACAATCTTTATACCGGGTACCAGGGAGAATATCTGGTAGCAATCGCTGCACACGAAACTGCTCACCAATGGTTTTATGGATTGGTAGGAAACGACCAGGCCCTGGAGCCCTGGCTCGACGAAGCGTTGTGCACGTATAGTGAACGGCTTTATTATGAACACCTTGCGCCAGATGCCCTGGACTGGTGGTACCGCTACCGGGTGCAATACTACCAGCCACGTGGCTGGGTGAATGGCAGCATCTATAACCCAGAGGGCTACAGGGCATACCGGGACGCGGTTTATTTGAATGGCGCTATGTTTTTGGAAGATTTGAGAACGCTGATTGGGGACGAACCCTTTTTTAGATTTATCCGAGAGTATGTAGCACGGTACAGTCAAAAGTTGGTTTCTGAAGATGATTTCTTTAATTTAATAGAAGCCTATTCTGATGAAGATCTCTCACCTTTAATAGAAAAGTATTTTGAAAACCGCCGGTGAAAAGGGCCTGGAGTGGAAATGTAACAAGCTATTTCCCAATTTATAAATTAAAGATATTATCGTAGTATTAGTAGGGGCTGGGGATATGTGGAAAAGAAGCGGCTTCGTTCAATTTGAACGTAGATGTAGGGTGGGGAACTGAACACAAGGAAACATATGGGATGCATTGAAACTTGACTTATCCCCAAGCAAGCTGGGGACAAAATTCGAGCAGGTGGATCATTTTTTGCATCCCACGGGCCGTTTCAGCATATGGAAGAGCAAGCAGGGGTACCCCCAGATATGGGGGTGACATAAAAGCGCGATATTCGAACAAACGAACGAGTTTTCCCCAATTCGGATCATTTATCCACAGTTTTCCGCGAGTTATCCACAGAAATTAAGGTTTGCCCGCAAAACCGATCTTTGGATAAGGCCTATATATAGCGTTCTAAAGTACATCTCTCGACCACTATCCGCCAGCGCTCAACAGGAATCGCTTGACAAAACGCATGAATTAGATTATCATCTAACTTAGATATTCATCTAATAGATGATGACTTAACGTTCGCAAGGATTTTCTTTTATGCGCCCGGATTTGTTCGAAAGGAGGAATCCATGTACGAGCCGTTATTGCCCCATGCCCGTTACAGCACCGAGAATTTGATAAGGAAACTTTATTTGGAGAAGCAGATTCGAGCAATGAAGCCTCCAAAGCGCGGCATCAAGAACATCTTTCTTCTAAAAATAAGCGATCTCTTCCTGGCGGTCGGTGAGAGAATCCGTCCCGAGGAAGTTCAGGTTTATAATGAGGTTCGAATTAAAAATTGCGAAAAAATGTACCTGGATTTGACGTAAGGTGGATTAGAGCTTGGTGTAAAACCTTGCGAAGGTTGGATTTCCGGGATCAATGCATGCACGTAAAACCTTCGCAAGGTTATCCGTAAACTAGTTTTGCACCGGAAAAGGGCTCCAATGGAAGGTGAAACACAGCCGATCTTAAGCTGGGATAGAGGAACTGCGTACGACCTGTTCGTCAGCTTGCATGTCTTGCATGAGCCAAACAAGTTTGGTCTGCGGGGCTCGTGGGCGGCAGGCGTACGCTCGCGTGTGGCCTCTGGCGAACGCGAGATCCTCGAAGAATCCCAGCATTTGTTTACCCTGCCGATGCATTGGGTTCATGGTTTGCCCGATCCCAAGGACGGCGAAGCCGCTCTACGAACGTTGGAAGCTCTAGATCCCAAGGACCGGCTGCCGGCGCTGGCAATTTCTGTAGAAACCCCTCCCCAATTAGCAGAAATCTTGTTGTCGATAAGCGAGCGCGGTTCTTGGGATGACAGCGACCTGGAAGTGCTCCGCGAAAGATTTAAGGAAAAGGGACATCCACCCAGGAGCAAAACACTGAAAGCCGTGCTCGACTATTGGGCGCATGCCGACGAATTCGGAGAGCGTTATGTGGAAGCGCTGCGTTCATACCACCAGGTATTCTTTGCCGAAGAGGAGACCCGCATCCGGCCAGCGCTCCAGGATTCTTTGGAGCACGCCCGGAACCTGGCGAAGGAAATGGACGTACCAGAGCTGGTGGAAGAGCTCTCTCAAGGGTTGCATTTTGAATCCTTACCTGGTTTTACCGAGCTAATTTTGGCGCCCTCCTACTGGAGCACCCCACTGGTGATATTTAACGAGCTCGGCCAGCGGCGAATGCTTCTGGTGTATGGCGCCCGGCCAGCGGATGCTTCTCTGGTCCCCGGCGAGATCGTCCCGGATGCTCTGTTGCTGGCCTTGAAGGCTTTAGCCGATCCTACCCGGCTGCGCATACTGCGCTACCTGGCTGCCCAGCCGCTCACGCCTGCGCAGCTCTCTCGCCGTCTGCGATTGAGAGCCCCGACCGTCATCCATCACTTGAATACATTACGCCTGGCCGGGTTGGTCCACGTGACCCTTGAGACTGGTGGTGAACGGCGCTACGCCATCCGTTCAGAAACGGTGGGGACTACATTTACCCATTTGCAAGAATACCTAGAGGAATAAATTAGAATCTGACTTCGAGACCTACATTATGAGACATGATTTTGCTTGCGCGCTGAGCGGCGCGTTGAGTGAGTATGCGGCGCGGGTAAAGGCTTTCCGGCCCAACGCCCGCCTTTATCTTTTAAATGTGGTTATCACGGGGGCTTCCATGGGGGTGTTTCGCCTGCTGTTCAACTTCTATGTGCTTAGCCTGGGATTCAATGAAGCCCTGTTGGGAAGATTGATCACGACGAGCAGCTTGACGGCATTGATCGCAGCCCTGCCAGCAGGTTACCTGGCGGATGTGCTGGGGCGCAAAAGTTCGCTGGTGATTTCGGGGGCCCTGATCAGTGGATCTATTTGGGCTATGGTAATGTGGCCTTTTGAAGGCATGTTTTACGCTATGAATGTCGTCTCTGGACTGGGCCAGAGCCTGGCAGCAGTCACCATGGCGCCGTTTTTGATGGAAAATAGCGGTGAAGAGGAGCGCACCTATCTGTTCAGTTTCAGCGCTGGGCTCAACATGGCGATGGCCTCAGTAGGCAATTGGATTGGTGGCTACTTACCGAGCTGGGTAGCTCACTCCCAGCTGGTGTCGCCCACCGGTAGCCAAGCTTACGGTGGATCTCTGACGGTGATAGCACTAACTGCGGTGCTGGGGCTTGCGCCGCTGGCGCTCATGCGCGTTCCACACTTGCAACGCTCAGAGCGCACGGTGTTTGCGCCCCTGACTTATGCCGCCCAACATCCGAAACTCTTGGGAAAACTGGTGCTGCCGATGCTGGTTACGTCCATTGGGGCAGGCTTGATCATGCCCTTCATGAACGTTTTCTTCCGCGTCGTGCACAACCAGCCTGACCCGGTGATTGGCGCACTGTTCGCCTGGGGCTCACTGGCCATGGGAATTGGACTGTTGGTTGCGCCGCCGCTGGCCGACCGCATGGGAAAGATCCAGTTGGTGGTGATCACGCAAGGTCTATCCATACCGTTCCTGATCCTGTTAGGTTTTTCGCCGCTGTTCTGGTTGAGCACGGCAGCGTATTACGTCCGCCTGGCGTTGATGAACATGAGTGGCCCCGTTTATCAGACGTATGTCATGGAACACGTCGAACCCTCGGCGCGAGCGACGGTGGCCAGTTTGGTGAGCATGTCCTGGAATTTTGGCTGGGCTTTCAGCCCGACCATCAGCGGCATCCTGCAGGTGCGCTACGGGTTTGGGCCGGCTTTCATAGGCACCATCGTGCTGTACGCGATTTCTGTTTGGATGTACTGGGCCTTCTTCTGGCATAAGCGGCCATCTGAAGCACCCGTCTCAGCTAGCCATGCGCCGGTCCTGGGGAAATAGTATCATAAACTTTGCGCACCTTTGCGCTCCTGGCGTCTTTTCGGTTCAGGATTCTTTATATTCGTGAAGATTGGCGAAAATTAGCGGATTCCTCCAGCCTGTCCAGGGTACGGGTCAAGTCCCGAGGAGGACCTGCCGGGATGTAACCTTCGAAGACCTTCTGCATCTAAGGTTGTGTAATTAACCACAATCTTTATGGAGGTTTTCAATATGGAAATGATCATAGCCTTCCCCGGCGGGGCGCGCGTTAACGCTCACTTCGGCCCATACGTAGTAGAAACTGACCAGCCCCCAGCGGGAGGTGGAGAGGGCTCCGCTCCCACGCCGTTTGCCCTCTTCCTGGCCTCGATCGGCACGTGTGCGGGCATCTATGTCTTGGGTTTCTGCCAGCAGCGCGGGCTGCCGGCAGAAGGCATTCGCATCATCCAGAGCATGTACACAGACCCGTTCACCGGCATGGTTGGCAAGGTGGGCCTGGAGATCCAGGTGCCGCCGAGCTTCCCCGAA
>DATCIL010000422.1:0-4581 GCA_036507795.1 Anaerolineales bacterium
GGTGTGCGGACTAAAGTGGTGGAGAAGCAGACTATTTCCCGCACTATCCGCGCAGTCGGCCGGGTGGACTATGATGAAGAACGCATAGCCCGGTTACATCCGAAGACCGAGGGCTGGATCGAAAAGCTTTATATAGAAAAAACCGGCGAAAAGGTTGAGAAGGGCACCATCCTGCTCGAAATCTATTCGCCGCAACTGGTTTCAAGTCAGCAGGAATATTTGCTTGCATTAAGCACCTTGCAGACACTGAAAGATAGTCCCTATGAGGATATCCGCCGTGGTGCTGAGGACATGGTACGGACCTCCCGGGAACGCCTGGAATTGCTGGATGTGCCGGAACATCAAATCCGGGAACTGGAAGAGAGCCGCAAGATTAAGAAAACTCTTCATATCCATTCAACGTTCAGGGGTATCGCTCTTAACATCGGTATCCGCGAAGGATTGTATGTAACACCCATGACCGAGCTGTTTATGCTTGTCGATCTTTCCAGGGTCTGGGTCTATGCCGATATCTACGAGGACGAACTGCCCTGGGTAAAGACCGGCGATGAAGTAATCATGCAGGTTAAAGGTATACCGGGCAGAACCTTCACCGGACAACTGACCTATATCTATCCCTATGCCGAGTCCAAGACGCGCACTATCAAGGTACGGCTGGTATTTGATAACCCGGAGATGTTGCTGAAACCTGATATGTTTGCGACTGTCACCATTCACGCGGAAAGTCAAAAGGACGCCGTGGTGATCCCTTCGGAAGCGGTAGTGCGTTCAGGAATGCGTGAGCAGGTCTTTGTAGTGCGCAGTCCCGGCAAATTTGAACCGCGCGAAGTGAAACTGGGCGTGAGTTCTGAAGGACTTGTCCAGGTGATTGATGGATTGAAGCCGGGTGAGGAAATTGTCACTTCCAGTCAATTCCTCATCGATTCGGAGTCCAAGTTGCGCGAGGCAACCGCAAAGATGATGGAGAGCGCAGCCGCAAAAGAATCTTCAAAGCTGGAGGTGGAAGCTGCCGATGCCGGGGATGAGCATGACCATGGAACGGAAAACGGATCAATAGACGCCGGTGCCGGACAAGGAAAGACCAGCCATGATTGAACGGATCATTGAAATATCACTTAATAACAAGTTTCTGGTGTTTATCACCACGATTCTCGTCATAGCCGCCGGTTTTGTGGCACTAAAAAATACCCCGCTGGACGCCATCCCCGATCTGTCCGATGTCCAGGTCATCATCTATACCGAATTCCCCGGCCAGGCACCGCAGGTGGTGGAGGATCAGGTGACCTATCCGTTGACCACAGCGATGCTGGCGGTACCTTATGCCAAGGTGGTCCGTGGTTATTCCTTTTTTGATGCTTCTTTTGTCTATGTCATCTTCGAGGACGGGACCGATATGTATTGGGCGCGTTCCCGGGTGCTTGAGTACCTGAACTATGTCAGCGGCCGCCTGCCGCCGGGTGTTACTCCGACCCTGGGGCCCGATGCCACCGGTGTCGGCTGGGTCTATGAATACGCCCTGGTGGATCGGACCGGCACGCATGATCTGGCTGAACTGCGTTCCCTTCAGGACTGGTATCTGCGTTACCCCTTGCAGACCGTACCGGGCGTTGCGGAGGTGGCATCCATAGGTGGTTATGTCAAACAGTATCAGGTGGAAGTCGATCCCAATGCACTGGCGGCCTACGACCTGCCGCTCTCGGAAGTACGGGAAGCGATCATGCGCTCGAATAACGATGTCGGCGGGCGGCTTATTGAAATGTCCGAAACCGAGTACATGGTACGGGCAAAAGGTTACTTGCGTTCTCTTGATGAATTGAAACATATTCCTGTGACTGTTGATCCGCGGGGCACCCCGGTGCGGTTGCAGGATATCGCCGATGTACACATCGGTCCGGAACTGCGGCGCGGGATCAGCGAGTTGAACGGCGAAGGAGAAGTGGCCGGAGGCATCGTAGTGATGCGCTATGGCGAAAATGCACTGACTACCATTCAGGGTGTGCGCGCAAAACTCAAGGAACTGGCAAAAGGTCTGCCGGCAGGAGTGGAGATCGTGCCGACCTATGATCGGGGCGATCTGATCGAACGCGCCGTGGATAACCTCAGGGACAAGCTGATTGAGGAGTTCATTGTTGTCAGCCTGGTCTGTATTCTGTTTCTGTTGCATGCCCGTTCAGCTCTGGTGGTCATTGTGTCGCTGCCGATTGGCATTCTGATCGCCTTTATTATGATGGGATGGCAGGGTATCAATGCCAATATCATGTCGCTGGGTGGCATCGCCATCGCCATTGGCGCCATGGTCGATGGGGCGATTGTACTTATTGAAAATGCCCATAAACATCTTGAACAGGCCGCGCGAAAAGCCGGGCACGAACTGGATCTGGCTGGCCGCTGGCAGGCGGTGGCAAACTCGGCGAAAGAAGTTGGTCCGGCCCTGTTTTTCTCGCTACTGATCATCACCATCTCCTTCGTACCGGTGTTCACATTGCAGGCACAGGAAGGCCGCTTGTTTGCACCGCTTGCTTTCACCAAAACCTATGCCATGGCGGCGGCGGCGTTATTGGCCATTACTCTGGTCCCGGTGCTTATGGGCTATTTTATTCGCGGTAAGATTATCGCCGAGTCCAGAAACCCGATAAACAGAATACTTCACTTCTTGCATGCGCCCTTGCTTTCCCTGACCATTCGCTGGCGCTGGCTGACCCTGCTGGCGGCGGCCGTTCTGTTGGCGGTAACTTATTATCCGATGTCCCGTCTTGGTACCGAATTTATGCCACCACTGGATGAAGGGGACATATTGTATATGCCGACCACCTTTCCAGGTGTTTCCATCACCAAGGCCAGGGAATTATTACAGCAGACCGATAAGATCCTTAAGTCCTTCCCGGAGGTGCATCATGTATTCGGCAAGATCGGTCGCGCGGAAACCGCCACTGATCCGGCGCCACTGGAGATGGTAGAAACAACCGTGCGTCTGAAGCCGAAAGAGGCATGGCCTGATCCGCATAAGACCACCCAGGAATTGATGCAGGAGATGGATGCAGCGATCAAGTTTCCGGGACTTGCTAATGCCTGGACCATGCCCATCAAGACCCGTACAGACATGTTGTCAACGGGTATCAAGACACCCGTCGGTATCAAGGTGGGTGGACCGGACTTCACTGTCTTGGAACGCATCTCCAAGGATATCGAGCAGGTTATGAAGACCCTGCCGGAGACATTATCGGCCTTTGGAGAACGCGCG
Organism: Anaerolineales bacterium; assembly: GCA_036507795.1. Taxonomy (GTDB): domain Bacteria; phylum Chloroflexota; class Anaerolineae; order Anaerolineales; family UBA4823; genus DASQQR01. The sequence continues at coordinate 3,242 of DATCIL010000422.1, forward strand.
GCGGGTGGCTATTACCTGGATTTTGATATCCGGCGTGACGAAGCGGCGCGTTATGGTCTGACCGTCGGAGACGTGCAGGATATTATTGAGACCGCTATCGGCGGCAAGAACATTACGCAAACAGTAGAAGGGCTGGAAAGATACCCGGTAAACCTCCGTTATAAGCGCGAACTGCGGGACAACCTGGAGGAACTCAAACGGGTGTTGATTCCGACACCAACCGGAGCACAGATCCCGATATCACTGGTAGTGGACCTCACATTGAGGCGGGAAGCACCCTCGATTAAAAGTGAAGACGCCCGGCCCAATGCCTGGATTTATATCGACATTAAAACATCGGATATCGGGGGATATGTGGCCAGGGCGAAAAAAGTGCTGGAGGAAAGCGTCGAAATCCCGCCGGGTTATACCATTACCTGGTCGGGTCAGTTCGAATACATGGAACGGGCCGCCGAACGGTTGCGTATCGTGATCCCCTTGACGATCCTGATCATTTTCCTGCTGCTGTATTTTAATTTTCGCAACGTGACGGCGCCATTGGTAGTTTTGCTGTCCATCCCATTTGCCCTGATCGGCGGTATCTGGCTGGTGTACTGGTATGGTTTCAATCTGTCCGTGGCAGTCGCTGTAGGTTTCATAGCACTGGCGGGCGTCGCCGCCGAGATCGGCGTACTGGTGCTGACGTTTATTAACCATGAAGTTGCCAGACAACGCCAGGCAAAGCGTGCCGGGCTGAGGAAGGCAAAAGAGACTCAAGGAGAAGGCGAACATCATAAAGAAGCGATTGCGCAAGTCCAACTGACTGCGGAAGAATTGATGTCGGCCGTGTTCAAGGGAACCTCCGAACGTGTCCGTCCCATTATCATGACCGCCGTGGCAGTCATCGTTGGTCTGCTGCCCATCATGCGGGGTGGAGGGACCGGCTCAGATGTGATGCAGCGTATTGCTGCGCCAATGGTAGGCGGCATGTTAACGACAACCGTATTGTGTCTGTTAGTGTTGCCTGTGATTTATGGACTTGTATTGCAAATTAAGGAACGTCAACTACACGATTAATCACCGATTCCATAATGATCTTGCTCCGGTTTAATGGATATCCAATTGCCGGGACAATTTTCATGAGGAGGGTGTATATGATAAAGAGAGGAATAGAAAATGAAAATCATCAATTTAGTCTTGTCCCTGATCATTGCCGTAACGGGCGCGCTGGTGGGCATGGGTGTGGCATACGCCGCAACGGCCGTTACCGTGTACAAAAGTCCGGCTTGCGGCTGCTGCGAGAAATATGTGGGCTATTTACGAGAGAACGGTTTTGCGGTGAAAGCCGTGAATGAATCCAA
>DATCIL010000423.1:0-5955 GCA_036507795.1 Anaerolineales bacterium
CGTTCGTAAGCGTGGCAGGTGGTCCATCCTGCACGAGGGCGTTCTCCGTTGCGGTATAGAGATTGCGTTCGTCCGGTGTCGAGGTCAGGCTCTCGAAAGCCAGATTATGGCGAATGCCTTTCGTTCTCTCCGCGTTGGGCAAGAACTTCTCCGGCACCTCTAAAGCGCGATTCTGACGACCGACCAGGTTAAAGCGGTTGACAAAGGGATCGATGGTAGGCTCGGACAAAACAAACCCTTCCGAGGTGATGAACAATTGGCCCGGATGCGGCAGGGTAAGACCTTCGGGATCCACGGAGAAGGGCGGAAAAATCGAGCCATTTTCATCCTTGAGAAGGGTCACCTGCTGGAAGGTGACATCGCCGGGATCCAGGCTTCCATCGGAAACATCAATGGAAGCCGTATAGTACCGGGCTGGATTGATCTGGCTGGGGTCATCTGAGAGGATGTAGTAAGCGCCTCGGTTCTCGTCAAAGTCAATAGACGATAAGCCGCCAACCTCCGTGCCTGAGAACTGAAAACCGGTTTGAAATTCAACCATGCCGAGGAATTCGATACTGCCGACACTTAAACGCGCGCTTTTGACCGGGGTTGCATAAGGGTTTGCAGCCGTGAGGAGAAGCAGGATAGTGAGCAGCAGGAATGGGATCTTGATGCGAAAACTACGAGTGTGAATAGACATGGTACTCCCTCCAGTGGTCGATAAAACAGATCCGTGAACGGGCAAGAGCTGACCCGCATTATCTGGATTATAGATCAGAAGGAGGCAAAGCTGTCTTATCTTCTGATTAAGGGGTAAGGTAAAGGTTTACCCAAGCGCCTTCATAGATGATTGTTCTGGAGAGTCGCTTTGGCTTCATGCAATAACAAAAGTAGCAAGATACATTGCATTATCTGTAAAAGGTGCCATTGGTAATGCAGAGTGGCGATGATAATTTATTGGACTTTATTCGGACCGCGTTGCATTGAATGATTACCCCAATCTCACGAATTGCGCCTGCCGGGTGACGGCCAGGTCAGGGCAGGTGGGTCTCATTGACTACGTTGGAGAGGTCGGTCTCACACAACGAGCGAGTTTTCTTGCGATAATGTCAAGCATTATTGCATCTCGATTTTCGCTTATCGCGACTTCGGCGATCGGTGGGGGCCTTGACAGAGTCGAAATAAAGCGATAAAATAATAATACTTCTGATAAGTATCATTATCAGAAGTAATGGATGCCCGCGATTATAACAGATTTGGAGCGATTGACATGGCCCCTACTATCTCTGAAACAATAGATTCATACCTGCAAAGCGTCAGCCTGGCACGCAGTGAGAACACGGCGCGCACCTACCAGAACGCTATGTCTGCTTTCCGCGCTACCCTGGCAGACCACGGTTACGCAACCAACAGCATCAGAATTCCTGAACTGAGCGAAGATGCCATCGCCTGGTTCGCAGCCGATTTGAAAGCCTACTCCCCGGCTACGGAACGGCTCTATTTGACAGCGGCAACCGGTTTTTACGAATATTTGGTTGGCGAAAATTTGGCAGAGCTCAATTTGCCGCGCGTGCGCCTGCTGATCCGCCAGCGAGCCCGAAGACCCGGACAGCGTTTACCTCAATTTTACAAGGAAGAAATTGAGCAAGTATTAGCATATGCAAAACATATTGCAGATGCTTACAGCAAAGACCATAATGAAACTTTACGTAATTTGAGAGATCGAGCATTTCTAATTACGCTGGCAGACACGGGGCTGCGGGTCCACGAGGCCTGCAGGCTGAGGCGGGGCGATGTCGACTGGAAGGAAGGCAAAGCCCTAATCATCGGCAAAGGCAACCGCGAGGATATCATTCGCTTTTCAAGGCGCAGTATGGAAGCCCTAAGCGAGTATCAAAAAGAACGGGCGCGGTTGGATGGCGCCTCTGGACGCCCGCTAACCTCCCTCCCCCTCTTTGCGCAGCACGGTAAAGGCGCCGGCGATAAGGTCAAACCGATAACTACACGCACCGGGCAGAATATTGTCAACCAGCGGGTACGCGAGGCGCTGGGCGATTTGGCCGTTGGCATTATCACCCCGCACTCTTTCCGGCATTATTTTGTTACCACAGTACTGCAGGCCTCCGGTAATTTGAAGCTGGCGCAGGAGCTAGCCCGCCACCGCAATATCCAGGTGACGCAGCGGTATGCGCACCTGGCAGACGATGAACTGGATCGAGGCTACTGGGATATTTTTAAATAAAGTAATCCATTCAACCGTTATAATTGTTACGTGCCACCAAAAAGCAAATTCCAATGGTTTCTCATGCCTGTGCTGCTCGCCGGTCTGCTCTACACGGCTATCAGCGTACAAGCCGCTCAACAACCCTCGAGATCTGCACAGTCCGGTGAAGTCACGGCGTTCGACCTGATCATCGCCATGAATACGCTGCGCGCGTCCTATGGACTGCCAGCGCTGGTGGAAGATCCCATCATCAATGCAGTCGCCCAGTCTACGGCCGAGATCATGGCAGCCAACCAGATGTCGTGGCACATCGGAGATGTTGACGGACGGCTGGCTTCTGCCGGTTACGGCGGAGGCGCCAAAGTGTGGGCGACGGAAAATTTTGCGGTCGGGAACCACTCCATTGACGAGATCATGCTTGTCTGGTCAGATGAATCGCACATGATTCCGGCCGTAAATCCGGCGTACTGCCATGTTGGCGCCGGGGTAGCCAAATCAGCGAATGGGATGACCTATTACGTTCTACAGGCCGCGTACACCGCCGGAAAATCATGCGGGGAATACAAATCTCCGGGTGGACCAACACAACCGGGAGGCGGCACCGGCGATGGTAGCGCAGTGGGCGTGTCACAGCTGATCGTCCCGGTGAAAATTGCTTCGCCGGGTGCGGACGGCAAAGTGTTCCACGTGGTCGAAGCCGGCCAGTCCTTCTGGGCGATCGCCGTGGCGTACAAAATCACCATCAGAGACCTGGAAATCTGGAATAACATCTCCAGGGACTCCAAACTTCAAATCGGCCAGCGCTTATTCATCCCCAGCAGCAACACGGAGGGCTATGCCACGCCCACACCGGTCGGCATGGTCCAGGTCAGTACACCCGATCTCGATGGTAAGGTCATCCACGCCGTCGAGGCCTACCAGACTCTCATCACGATCGCCCAAGCATACGAGATTCAGGTGGAGACAATCTTGAGTCTGAACGGCATTCAGGCGGACTGGCCTTTGCAAATCGGCCAAAAATTGGTCATCAACCCGGGCTCAGTAACCCCCAGCCCTACTCCTCGCCCCCTGACCCCCATCGAAAAGCTTACGCCCGAAAGTGACGGCAAGTATTATCACATCATAAAGAGCGGCGAAACCCTGTTATGGATCGCCGAGCTCTACGAAGTGACGTTGGGCGATCTGATTGCCTGGAACGGGCTGAGTGCATCGTCCGTTATCCGTCCCGATCAGAAACTTCTTTTACAGGTGACTCCGCCGGCGACCGTAACACCTACTCCTGCCCCGGCTACATCCACACCGACCGCCACGGTGGCCCGGCCCACGGCAACCCGCAGCCTGACGCCAACTCACGCAACCGCCAGTCCGACCGTGGCAGTCAATTCGTCCGCCGCCAGTGGAGGTACCGCGATTATCTGGTTCGTGTCCATTGGACTGGCCGCGGGCGGCTTGTTTCTGGCGATATTGTTGTCTCGCAAAAAACCGTAACTACTTAATTATGGTTCGGGATTACCCTGATAATCTGAAGCAAATCTGGTTTGCACAGGTTGGTTTTTGTCATACAATTCCTTGGGAAAATCCACATCGAAAACGATATCGATAACGGTGAGATCCTTCAGCAACAGCTCACGATTATCCTGGACGAATTGTTGCCAGCGCAAGATCACTCCAGTAATTGTGTCAACCCAAAAACGACCCAGATAAGATTCTTGGCCTGATTGGTCCGCGGGAGGTTCGGCGTACCAATCGAAGACTAACGACTGACGACCAGCTATCTGCTCGACACTGAGGTAAGCCATCCGCCCATCTGAAGGATATCGATATCGGTCAGGATTAAGCATACTACCCCCGACTTCTACGATACCGAGCGAATCCAAATTGGATAACGATCTTTTTCCCTTCTCAAAACTGAGTGGATAACCCCTTTCAGATACCCTTCGCCATGTTCGAAATATCTGTCCATTCAAGTCGCCAATTAGCACCTGGTCATACCCAGGCTGGCTGATCCAGACTTGAAAACGCTTTCCATGGGGCCAGTCGACAGGTCCGTTCGAGCTATAATTCATTTCCACCGCATCGGCCCAGAGAGTATGCCAGTTTTTTCTGCTTTCTCGGATACGCCGGTAAACTTCCTCGAATGAAGATTCCCTTGTAAGTGGATGAGGCCTAGGTGCCGGTGTGACCGGGGTAGGCGTGATCAGGGAGAGTGGTGGCACTCCAATGCCAATCATCACATTTTGCCCAGGATCTAGTTCCCGGTCAAGAGGAAACGCGTTCAAAGAAGCTAAGATCTCAACCTCGATGCTCAATTCGTTGGAAATATCAGCCAGCGTATCACCGCCTTTGGCCCGGAATAGCACAGCACGTTCTGGAAATGGTGTCGGCAGAGAGGTCGGTTTCTCGGTTGGATAGACGTATACGACCTCCGTCACCACGATTTTCTGATGTGCGCTTTTACCTGCCACTGTTTCAGCGGAAATGTCATCGGTTATCTTACTCGCCAGAATGACCAGCATACTTACAACGGAAATGATTGCGATTTGCTGAAATCTGCTCCAGAGTCTTAATCGCCTTTTTGTCTTTTCTAATTCGGCTTGTATGTCAACAGCGATTTGGTCCAGTTCATTTGGGTAAAACTCGGCAGCCTGCACATTCTCTGCAATGGCTCGCTCCATCGTGGAACGACAGGTATTCAGAAGGCGCACGGCAAGCCATTGTTGGACCCCCATTTGCGCGTTGTATCGGTGGGCATTCAAAACGGCCCAGATAGTGGTCTCTTTGGCAGCGATCCAGGCCTTCTCTGGTTTATCGAGGATTGAAATTGCCAGGCTGTAGAGGTTGGCGAATTCTTCGTGCACCAACTTATTTGTGAGGGCCGACTGCTCGACCTGGCCGCTCAGCAACATCCATTCGAGATCAGAGGATAATTCGAATTCCTCCTCAAGCATACTTGATCTCCTGAGATTTCATCGAGCTGCCGACGGGACGAAGGCCGGGTGTCCGATGCAGTTAATATCAATTATTATGGCAGCGGATGCCAGATCAGCGACAAGATAACGGCAGCCGTGGCCAGGAGCGCGCCCATTGCGATAAACGCCACGCTGATCTCCATGGTTTCGTCCCTGGTAATTAAGGAAGTAGGAAGCTCTTGGAAAACATTGCGAAGCTCGCCCGCGCTCGAAGCTGAATAATAGGTTCCACCGGTCAACGCGGCAATCTGCTTGAGAGTCGGCTCATCAATCGCCGGTCGATACCGATTACCAGGCGAGTTCCCGCCAAATCCCTGACCGCCGCCGAACCAAAATGGACCGTAGCCGCAATCCATGACCGATCCGTTTTCGGTGCCATAGCCAATGGTGTAAACGCGGACTCCCCGGTCAGCGGCCTGCTGCGCGGCGTCCAGAGGGTATGGTCCCGAATTGCTGGCTCCATCGGTAAGTAAGACGATGATGTCCGGCGCATAAACACCATCAGGCACAGTCGTGGGCTGAACTCCGGCCTCGGGCTCTCTAACGGTGGGCGCAACATTCTGGTTTACCTCGGCAATGGCATCCAGGGATTCGAGTAGGGCGCTGCCAATCGCCGTCCGGCGTGCTGGCGTCAAGTTTTCGATCGCATCTTGCAGCATTTCCTGATCGTTTGTCGCCGGCTGGACAAGCGCCGCGAAACCCGCGAAAGCCACAATGCCAATCTGAGAGCTGGCTGGTTGGCGTTGAATGAAGGATTGCGCGGCATCCTTGGCAGCCTGC
>DATCIL010000424.1:0-3365 GCA_036507795.1 Anaerolineales bacterium
AACACCTGGTGCGGCATGTCAAAGGCCCCTTCATCCTGATCTGGGATCGATCTCGCACCCATAAGGCCAACATTGTGAAAGCGTTTCTGGAGAAGCATCCAAATATGCATGTGGAGTACCTGCCAGCCTATGCGCCAGAACTCAATCCGGAAGAGTATTGCCATGGGAATGTCAAGCGCCGCATGAAAAATGCCATTTTGCACTCGAAAATTGAAATTCGCAGCTCTTTGGATCAAGGTTTCTCTCGATTACGGAAGCGGCCCGACATCTTGCTCGGCTGCTTTCATCATGCCGGTCTAAAACTTAACCAACTTTGGTAAACGTCAATAATATCTCCCCCCATGCTCCAGCCGCATAGGAAGGGCTTTTCCAGTTTTAGAGCCTTAAGTAGACCGACAAGATCATCAGCAAGCAATTGATGATCGATTTCCCTGCCAGGATTCTCTGTTTTGCCGTGTCCACGCAGATCGGGGAGGATCATGTTGAAATCTTTCGACAAGAGGGGAACGTATGGTTTCCAAACCTGCCCTGTCCCCATTGCGCCGTGCAGAAATATCAATGCACTTCCCTTACCGTATGATTCATAACACATATTAATACCATTGGCATTAACGAATTTACCTGTCTGACTCTTATCATTTATCTCTACCGGCATAATTTACTCCTTGGGTAGCTAGCTCCTTCAGTTCAAAGGGTGACCATTTCTTGCTGTTGTCTCTGTACGCCTTTCCTCAGTTGGTGTGAGAATATGGGGAGTCAGGTGACCTCTTTCAAGGCGAGTGCTACGGCCTCATCCAGATTCAGCTTCGCGCCTTCCACCATCATCCGATCCCGCTCAACCTCCCCCGTCGCGCTTGCCAGCTGCGCCAGTGCCTCCTTCATATCGGCCAATTCCATTGGATTTTCGTTTGGTGCATTTAGCCGTTTGCGGGTGGCTTTGGCGGCGCCAATCAACATCGCCGCGCGCCGATGATTCCCGACGGCAATCGCAAGGAAAGCAAAACATTCCAACTGGTGAGCGACCGCTGCCAAATTCCCCAACTCCTGCCACGAAAGGATTGTTTGGCGGTAGATGTCTTCTGCTCCAGTGATGTCACCAATCCGCCGGAGGATGTGCCCCAAACGGCTCCGGGCCATCACCAAATTTTGGCGTGCGCCGAGTTTTTCGAAAATTTCAATCGTCTCCACCGTCAACAACCTGGCGGAATCCAAATCACCCCCCACAAAAGCCAGCCCACTGAGGGACTCCGTAATGATGGCAAGTCCAAGCGGGCTGCGAATATTTTCCCGAACCTGTTCGAGTTCCTCGAGATACTGTTTGCCCTTTTGGGTATCCCCAAACAGGGTATAAAGCCCACCTAGCATCATGAGAAGCAACGCTAGTTCATGGAAATAACCCTTCAGGCGGCAAAGCTGTACGGCCCCCTCCATTTCCAGGAGAAGGTCGGGGGTCATTTCAAACGAATAGGCAAGCCCTCTCAAGGCAATCGCGGACGCGAATAAACGATCAAACTTGTGTAGCCGGGCAAGCTCAACAGCTTTACCAGCGATTTCGCGCATGGTTGCGTTGCGCCCCAGCACAGTTTCATTCAGTCCTTGAGCAAGCAGCGCCTGGATATAGTCGCCCATATCCACTTCTTCGTTGCCATCGTTCGCGAGGACTCGAAACTGCGGCATCACAGCCTGGAACCAGGTTTCGGCTTCCTGCGGGGCCAACCAGTGTCCCCGGTTGTGCTGCAGATGACCAAGCATTCGTAGAGCCAGCTCTGGCCGGTCGTGCTGCGTCCAGGCAATAACAGCCCGTTGGTTATCTAATTCGCGGCGCAGCCGGTCAACCCAGGTTAGAGCATCTTGCAAAAACAGTTCCTCCCTTGCCTTGACGGTGAATGCCACGTAGTATTCGGCGTGCCGGTCACGCAGGAGTTCACCTTCATTAGCCTCAAACAACTTGTCCTGGGCGAACTGCCGGATGCTCTCCAACAATCCGTATCGCGCCTCGCCCGCTTCCGGGAAGTCGACCAGGACCAACGATTTATTAATGAGTTGGTCGAGATGGTCAAAGACCTCAAACTCGTCGAGGGGGTAAAAACCGGGGATCTTCTGAGCCGCATCAAGCGTCCAGCCACCCGAAAAAACAGACAGGCGCCGGAGGAGAACGCGCTCCGGTTCGTCGAGCAGTTGCCAGCTCCAGTCGATCAGGGCTTGCAGGGTTTGCTGGCGCGGCAGGGCGGTGCGGCGACCGCCCGTCAGCAGGCGGAAACGGTCATTGAGGTGCTCGTGGATTTGCTCGATGGTGAGCATGCGCAGGCGGGCTGCGGCCAGTTCGAGCGCCAGCGGGATGCCGTCCAGCCGCCGCACCACCTCAGCGATGGTGACGCCATTTTGGTCCATGAGGGCAAAATCGGGGCGAACTGCCCGGGCGCGTTCGAGAAACAACTGGACTCCTTCTGATGCTGCGATTTCTTCCAGAGTCTGTTTCTCTTTCGGAAGGCTGAGCGGCGGGATCTGGATTGTGGTCTCACCCTCGATGAAGAGCGCTTCCCGTCCGGTGACGAGAATTTTGAGTTTGGGGCAGTGTTGCAGCAGGTGTTCGGTGATTTCTGCGCTGGCCTGGACGATATGCTCCACGTTGTCAAGCAGCAACAGGAGTTCCTTGCGACGCAAGTATTCGGTCAAGGTATCAACTATCTTTCGGCCCGGCTGCTCCTGCACGTTCAGCGCGGCGGCGACCCGTTCGGGGATCAGGTTTGGATCGGTGAGCGGGGCGAGCTCCACCAGCCAGACGCCATCGGGGAAGTCTTCGATAACTTCTTCAGCCACCTGCAGCATCAGGCGGGTCTTTCCAGTGCCACCGGGGCCAAGCAGGGTGAGCAGCGACGTGCTCTTGAGCAGGTGTTTGACCTCTGCCAGTTCTTTTTCACGTCCGATGAAGGTGGAAAGCTGACGATGCAGGTTGTGTTTGAACGCCGCCAGCGATTTCAATGCCGGGAATTCTACAGCCAAATCGGGATGGCAGAGCTGGTGGATTTGAACGATCGCCGAAATCCCTTTTAGCCGGTGTTCGCCCAATTCAAGCAAGGAGCAGTATTCTGGCAGCGACCGCTTGACGAGCGTGGCCGTTGTATCCGAGAGCAGCACCTGGCCGCCATGACCCAACCCCATAACCCGGGCTGCCAGGTTAACTTCAGTGCCGTAGTAATCTCCCTCACGTTCTTGGCTCTCCCCCGTGTGCAGCCCGATGCGAACCTTGAGCGGACCGGTTGTTTCCGGCCAGTGTTCGGCGCCGATCACCAGCTGGCTGGCCAGCGCAGCCGCAACTGCGTCTGATGGAGACTCAAACACTGCATGGAAACCATCCCCGGTGG
>DATCIL010000425.1:0-5815 GCA_036507795.1 Anaerolineales bacterium
CAGGTGCAGCCATAATGGTTTAGGTTACGAGGCCCTTCGTGAGGCGCATAAAGACTTCTTCCAGATCGCGGCTGTTTTCGCTGAAATGAATGACGGGAAAGCCCTGTGCAGTCAGGTCGGCGAGAAGCTTGCTTAGAGATAGATCGTCACCGGAGAACTGTATCACCAGGCGTTTACGCTGGTGCTTATTTCGGCTTGCCTGCGGTTCGACAGCAACGACCGAATCCAGGTTTGACAAATAGGCGATCGCTTCATCAACCCGGTCAAGCAAGGTTATTTCGACCAGGCGGTTGGGCAATGAATGAAGTTGCAGATCTTCCGGCGTTCCAGAGGCGATCAACCGGCCGGCTTCGATGATCCCGACTCTTGTGCTGATCTCGGCAACGTCTGCCAAAATATGGGTCGAGAAGAAAATCGTCTTACCGAGTTTAGACAGCTCTACCATTAATTCGCGAATTTCCACCCTGGCCCGCGGGTCAAGCCCGGACGCAGGTTCATCCAGGATTAAGACGTCAGGATCGTGGACCAACGTCCTGGCCAGGCTGAGGCGCTGTTTCATGCCCCGGGAAAGGTTTTCAACAAAGTCATCGCTGCGGTGAGAGAGTTCGACCAGTTCCAGCAGATCTAGGACCAGCCCATGGCGTTCAAATTCTGGAATATGATAGCATGCGGCAAAGAAGTCGAGATATTCCCAGACCTTCATGTCGTTGTATACACCAAAAAAATCCGGCATGTAGCCGATCGCTCTGCGTACCTGGCGTGGATTCTTAGAAACAGAATGCCCGGCCACCCAGATATCGCCGGCAGTTGGCTGCAGTAGGGTAGCCATCATCCGAATCGTGCTGGTCTTGCCCGCGCCATTCGGGCCGACAAAACCATAAATATCGCCTTCCTCAACAGAGAGTGAGAGGGCTTCGACCGCAGTACGGCCTGCGTATCTTTTTGTCAGATCCGTTATCTGGATCATGCTACTCATAACTGAGGTTTCGCCTTTTTTCAATATCTGTGATTGGAACCACAGATTCACACAGAGCAATACAAACCACAGATTCACACAGATCCACACAGATCTCGGCTGATTCTAACCGGACTTGCGACAGGCAATCAGTGCTTATCAGTGTTCATCTGTGGTTTAATACTCCGAGATCAATAATGCTCATCTGTCCTCAGCTTCTGGTATCTCCAATCTGATGATATAGAGCGTGGTCTGCTTGGCTTCAACATTCTCTCCAGGAACACTCACCGGAATTGGAGAGCGATCTGCCCAACCGATCAGGTAAGCGCCACCTGCTGATCCCGGAGCGCCTGAGCCGGTAATCAGAAGCGAATTAAGGAAGGAGTAACGCCTTTGGAGTTCTCTGTCCGCGGAGAAATCAGAGGTACCTAAAATCTGGGTCACGAGAGCATCTCCTTGCGGGATCAGCAAGGGGGGACTATCCGGGTTTGACGGGCCTGAACCCGATTCTGGGCTTGAAAGAGCACCGGCACCCGGCAGCAGATCGGAAACTCGAAACTCTCGCTTATCATTGGGTTTAATATCGCCGAGGCGCTGAGAGGCTCCCCCACCAATGAGGACCACGTCGTGAAGCGCTAGATCGCTTTTGTTCGTCAGGCTTCCCTGCAGGAGCGTCGAATTCCCCTGCATTGTCCTCATAAGGCTGATTTCGAAATCAGGGGCAGGGATAGCGCCCTGGACCACTAGGGCGCTCATGGCGCCCACTTCAAGGCGCAATTCGGGAATGGTTATGGCGTTTTCACCCTGTTGGATCAGCCAGTTTCTTCCAGCGACGGGATGTTCGCTGGGTACGGGGTGAACGAGGAATTGTGAGCCAATTTCGACCGGATAAGTATCTCGGCGAGGCGAAAAAAGACCTACAATACCATCCACGCGAGCTTGCCGGTTATCCGGCCAGACCTGGACGAGCGCCATTCGATTTAGAACAGGCTGGCGACCGCGAATCTGGCTGCCAAGGACAAAAGAGAGGGCGCCAAAAATGATTACCAATCCGGGGATGCTAAGCCAGGCCAGTTCTCGCTTTTTTAACCGGTGTAGGATGAAGAAGTTGGCGGGACCGATAGCAACCAGGTAAAGCGCCAGGAAGCCGCAGAACAGCCAGGCCGACGGCGCAGCCAATTCGGGAAGGCTGGCAATAGCGCGAGCGGCCAGTTCAAAGTGGAAACCATATGCCCAGGCGGGCTTTTCCGTTGGGAGTTCGATTAACCGGCGATAAAAGCTACTTAAGCCATCCCAGCTCTTGAACGGTTCCTCCGAGGGATCCATCGTTAAGTAGAGGATACTGCCATGACCCAATCTGCGTCTCACAACCAGGGGCAGATCGCCGCTGCTAATCAGTACCTCTGAATCGGCGGCGAGTTCGCCTGCGGCAATGACAGCTGTGGAGCTCATGTCGATGGGGCGGTTTGTAAAGGACTGCAGCGCGCCAAGATCGGTGACCAATTCCGTATGGTCGGGAGAAAGCGGGAGCAATTCTTTGAGACCCTCCGCGGTCCTGCGCCAGTCCGTTCCGCCCACAACCACCAGCTGGCCTCCGCCAGCGACCCAGTTTTGGATGGCCTTCACCTGGCTGGAAGAGAAGGTGCCTGTATCAATACCAGCGATTACCAGGACATCGAGGGAATTAAGAGGCGGATACCGGTCTGGGAGGTCGGCAGCGCCTAATTGAGCGATCCATGAAGTGCCCCCCGGCGGTTTAATGTCCGAAAGCAGATTAAAAGCGGCGGGATTACTGGCCAGAATTCCAAAGAGGTAATCGGATGGCCGGATTGGATCCAGGCGGGCGTGAGCAGAAGCAATCTCTTCATCACCGCCGACCAGGGCGACTTTCAACTCCCGGGTGAAAAAGAACGCTTCAGGAAAAACATGAACGAAAAATTCCTTGCGAGAGGTCGTGGGCAGGGAGACCGGATACGTGAAGACCGCGGTGTTGTTGTTTTGTCTCCTGGTATGAATCTCAATTGCTCCCTCCACCGGGGGTCCGTTATTTTCGACTCGCACGCGCACCGGGATCCAATGCCTTTCTTTAAAGTAGCCGGCAAAGCCGGCCTCGGCGGTGAGCGTCAACGGGTCCGATTCCTGAGAGTGAACGGGATGAGGCAGCAGCTGGGCGATCAAAAATCCCCATAGTAGGAGGCGGACAATCAATGCTTTGCGCATAGCCACTTCGACGGGTTCTACTTTCCAGCTTCCTGGCTGCCCCAGTGGATCACCTGGTTGCCAAATTTTTCCTGCAGGATCTGCACGGCTGATTTCAATCGACTTTCTTTCTCCGAAATGGTCCTTTCCGAGTCAAAGCTCCAAAGGGTGAGCTGGCGAATGGGCGGTCCCAGATTGCTGACTCCAACGCCAATCAAGCGAACGGGCTGGCCAGGCTTCCAAACGCTTTCCAGTAATAGGTTGGCAGTGTCATAGATAACATTCAAGTCGTCGGTGGGCTGAGCTATGCTTACCTGACGAGTAAGGGTAGTGAAATCTGACCAACGCAATTTGATTTTAACCGTCGTGCCAGCCAGATTTTCTCTTCTCAAGCGCCGGGATACTCCTTCCGAAAGCGAGAACAAGGCTTTACGAAGTTGATCGCCGTCACGTACGTCTTTGGGGAAGGTAGTTTCCTTGCTCACCGATTTAGCCTCCCGGGTTGTCTCAACCTTGCGAGAGTCAATGCCTCTTGAATGCAGATAAAGATCGTGCCCGTGCTTGCCGAACCAGCGAACCAGGTCTGCTTCAGATTGTTCGGCAATTTGACCAATGGTGTGGATGCCCAGTTCGACCAGCCGGGCAGACATTTTCGGTCCAACGCCCCATAACGTCTCAGTGGGAAGGTGCGAGAGGAAATCCATTTCGCTTCCCGGAGGAACGACCTGGATGGCATTCGGAGGACCTTCTGTTTTGGCGGCGGCTTTGCCAACGTCGGTAGCGATTTTAGCGACTAATTTGTTTGTGGCAACGCCGAGGGAGCAGGGCAGGCTAAATTTTGCCCGGATTCTATCCTGCAAATTACGAGCGATTGCCTCTGCGTTCTCGATATTTTGCGTGACATCCAGAAAGGCTTCATCAATCGAAATCTGTTCTAATGTATCCGTAATGTTTTTGAGTTCCTCGATCACCCGGCGCGATTCCTCAGAGTAGCGGCTGTGTCTGCCTGAGATGATTTTTAGATGGGGGCATAATCTCAATGCGCGTGCGGTCGGCATTGCCGAGCGCACACCGAATTTGCGGGCCGCATAAGAGCAAGAGGCAACCACTCCACGCTCTTCGGGTGGTCCACCCACTGCGAAGGCCAGCCCTCTCAAAGAAGGGTCGTATTTTTCCTCCACGGCGCAATAAAAGGCGTCCAGGTCGATATGGATTATCTTTCTGTGAATTACAAGCCTCCTCAATAAAAGTCAACCAGGCGATATTGGGTAACCGGAGAAGCCTCATCAGCGCGACAACTCGCATAAATTGGGAGTTCTGAGGCTTCCGAGACGATTTGCAGCCTGTATTCCTTATCAGCCTTCCTGGAAGAAAATTTGACCAACCAGGAGTCGGCTTCCAGTTGCCGCATGTCTTTCAGTTCAATTGCATCGATCTGATTTTCGGCGATATTAATTCGCAAGAAATATTCGGCCGCCTGGACAACCGGGTCAAAGCAGGCCCGTCCCCGGTACTTGTTTAGGAGGATGTCACCTCTGGCTGTAATATCAATCAATTCTTTCGCCTGGCCTTCTCGCACCCGCCCATAATAAATTCCATAAGGAAGGTGGATCACATTAGCAGCAAAGCGATGACCACCCACATGAGTGCACTGCCATACCGCTTCAGGCAGATATGCAGACATGCGCTCGTAAACCGGCAAACCATATTTGGCGCAGCACCGATCTCTCTTTCCGTTCGTGCAGACCAGATAGACTGGATCCGAGTAAATATCCACTTTGGCCGGCACTGGGGTTGATAGAAGCGGACTGACGTCTAAGTTTGTTAATTCTGGATAGGAATCTACTCGAAAGCGATACAGCCGAGGGTTAATATTTTCGATGATACAAATAAAAAACGTTATCTTATCGGCGGAAAGAGACTTTTGGTTTTTTATGAAGTGCAATTTCGATTCCGGTGTGCTGGCTAGCAGATTCGAAAAGAAATTTTTGACAGAGCTGTCCAACGTGCTTTCTTCAAATGCTTTTTCCCCCCAAGGATAAGGGTATTCCAATAAGAAGCAGATATGGCCAGGCTTAATGGAGCCAAACAGCTGCTCTCCCGCGGACCGGGAGTGCTGGCAACAAAAGAGGGAATCCTCCTGAGAAATCGTTTCTGGATTTGTCATTGCCTACCAACGATCCGTAACCTGACCTGAATTTTAGTCTACCTCAGTGATGGTCTCTGCCTGATCCTTATCATTGCCTTTATTTTACACTCGTTATTGGATCGCGATCGCTTGTGCACTGGCATATCTCGATTTTTTTAGATTTCTTCGCGCTCTTTGCGTCTTGGCGGTGAGATTTTGGTTTTTTCCGCGGAGTCACGGTTATAATCAAAATTATGACCAGTTATGACTGGGAGGATGAAGGCTACTTTCCGACGGAGACCCGCGATTTGGCGCGGATTCGCCGGGTCCTCGTGGTAACCATGCTCTTGAACTTTCTGGCAATGGGGGTAAAGTTGGCTGCTGGTCTTCTGACAGGCGCATTGAGTGTCGTAGCCGATGCGCTCGATAGCTTATTCGATGGTCTCTCCAATGTCGTTGGTCTGGCAGGTTTGTATGCTGCCTCCAAACCACCAGATGCAGAACACCCTTATGGGCACCGAAAATTCGAAACC
>DATCIL010000426.1:0-3407 GCA_036507795.1 Anaerolineales bacterium
GCCTCCGGTTAGCCAGGCTTACTTTCACCTGTACTCTAAAGGAGAATAGAGATGAAAAGGCTAAATAATTTCAACCGTTTGCTCATCGTGATCGTTTTCGTGGCGGTGCTCCTGGTCTGGTCCCACTTCCACATCAACGGAGTTTTCGCCGACCATTGCAGCCGCGGCCAGGGAACCCTCTCGGGACCTGCTATTAACGGCGTAGTCCCAACGGGTAAGGTGGAATGGAAGGGGAACGATTTCTGCCAACCGCTCGAGATGAAAGTCGAGGTCAGCAAGGTCAACCTGGCGGATGGCACCATTCTGTCGGTGGATGCCTGCGCCAGGTCTACTCCGACGAACATTGTAGGCACGATCAGCCTGCGGGGTGGATCCGGTAAGCTGCAGCTCAGCAAGCTGGACGGTGATCCGACCAACGATAACGTTCCCTTCTGCGATATGAGATTCGGGGACGAGGTCAAGGTCCTGTTGGAGGACACGATCATCGTTTCTGGCTGTGTCTCCAGCAAGGATATCCCCGGCGCGCCCGAGTGCTAGGAGAGTCCTGGCGCCAAGCGCCGATACGGTGCATAACGCTACAGCAGGCACACACCACTTCGACCAGACTCAGGACAAGCCCCATACGGCGGTAAATGCGATCCAATCAGGATCGCAGCTTTCGCAGTTATTCTGGCCCAGCGCGGCGATCGCCGAGAGCTACCAGCGCGTATAGCAGGCAGGGCCGGGCGGGTCTTCGCCTTGATTTGCAATGGTTCGGAGCCAGGCATGGTGGCTGTTTTCGAAGGTACTATGCCGGCACAGACCCGCCCCTACGGTTACGGGGGATTCACCACCTTCCCGGTTGCAGGCGACGGAGAACCTCGCTTGAGCAACCGGGAAGGTGGCCGGTAAGAAATCTATTGTCATAATCGATGTGGTTTGATAGAATTCACGTTACAATCGAATACCTGCAAGTTCCCCTGTTATTGCATAAAGTGCATATCCAACCTGCGAGCTCGCCCATTTTGCAGCGGATTAGCAAGAGAAAAGAATCCTGAAATTCCATTATCTGAACCCGAACGACCTGGCACTTTCACTGCTAACATAGAAAGGGAGAAGATAATCATGACCCACGAGATCACTCGGAAGAATTGGGGCGTACGCAGGGGGAACCGCCCCGGTTCCGAGATCCTTGCCAAGGGGGGTATTTATATTGCACTGATCCTCGTCCTCATCATCGCCAGATTTCTGTCTCCGTCCTTTTACCAGCCAAGCAATTTATTTAATGTGCTGCGCCAGGCTTCCGCGCTTGGGATTCTGAGCGTGGGGCAAACGATTGTCATGATCGCAGGGGGAATCGATCTATCGGTTGCCGCAACCATGCAGCTGGCCACCATCGCCATCGCCGAGATTTCCATGGCGCAGGATGCCCGCGTTCTACCTGGAATTATTGCCGTCTTAATTCTCAGCGCCATCGTGGGAGTGATGAATGGTTGGCTGGTCACCTCCCGTAAGGTACCGCCATTTGTGGCCACCCTATTTGTGGGCGTTGTGGTTACCGGCATCCGTTTAGTTTACACGAGAGCGGCACCCAGCGGCGGGCTTCCGCCCCTGATGCGTGTGATTGGCCGGGACAGCACCGGTCCCATCCCAAACGCGGCGCTGATTTTTCTGGGACTGGCGATCCTTGCAGATATCCTCCTCAGGCGCACCACCTTTGGCAGGCGCGTTTACTCAGTTGGCGGAAATCCAAAAGCGGCCTGGCTGTCAGGGGTCTCTGTCAACCGTACCCGCATGATCACGTATGTCGCTTGCAGCCTGTTGGCGGGATTAGGAGGTTTGGTGCTCGCCGGCTACGTTGGATACGCCGACCAGTGGATTGGACGAGGTTATGATCTCGACTCTATCGCCGCGGTGGTCATCGGTGGAACGAGTTTCGCCGGCGGCAGTGGAAGCATGTGGGGCACGGTGGCAGGAGTCATCCTGGTTACTGTACTTCTGAATCTGGTCTTATTGTTGAACATGAATGTCCAGTGGCAGCTGGTCGTCAAAGGCGTTGTCATCATTGTGGCTGTCGCGGTCTACTCCTTCCAGCGGAGAGGCTGATTCATGGACAACACCAATAACCTCCTTGAGATGGCGAATATCTGCAAGAGTTTTCCGGGTGTCCGGGCCCTTGATAATGTCTCATTCTCTTGTCAACGTGGCGAGGTACATGCGCTGGTAGGGGAAAACGGCGCGGGGAAATCTACCCTGATGAAAATCCTGGCGGGCGCGTACCGGCCCGATTCCGGAGAGATAACACTGCGGGGACAGCAAGTACATTTCCATGATCCGCAAGCCTCTCAGCAGGCCGGCGTAAGCGCCATCTACCAGGAGTTCAACCTGCTGCCATTTCTCAGTGTTGCCGAGAATATCACGCTAGGTCACGAACCGCTCAAGCGACTGGGCTGGGTCGATCTCGCCGAGCGAAATCGTTTGGCCGAAGAGTCTCTGTCGAACCTGGACGATTCTATCGATCCGAGCACGCCGGTTTATCGACTGAGCATCGCCCAGCAGCAAATCGTTGAAATTGCAAAATCGCTCTGGCGCAAAGCGGAGCTGATTGTCATGGACGAACCAACCGCGGCGTTGTCGGACGCTGAAGTCCAGCGCCTGTTTGAGGTAATTTCACAACTGCGCGAAAGCGGGATCACGGTTATCTATGTTTCCCACAGGATGCAAGAAATCTTTGACATCGCCGACCGGGTGACCGTTCTGAAAGACGGCGCAAATGTTGGGACTTTGAATGTACTTGAGACGGATGAACAAGAGATCATCAAGATGATGGTCGGGCGTGAACTATCGCAGCTGTTCCCAGAACATGGAGATTCGCAGCCCAGCCGGCCTGTCCTCCAAGTAGAAGGACTGTGCGTTGACGGACAGGTACAGGACGTCAGCTTTGATATCCGGCCAGGTGAGATCCTGGGTGTGGCGGGACTGGTCGGTTCGGGCCGCACAGCCCTTGCCAGGGCAATTTTCGGCGCGGAAAAGATTACCGGTGGGAGGATTTTGCTTCATGATAAACCTTTCCATCCGGCGGATCCGGCCTCCTCCATAAAATCGGGGATTGGATTCTTATCCGACGATCGTAAGGCAGAAGGTTTAGTTCTCAATCTGCCTGTGCGCGAGAACGTCGCCTTACCGAGTCTAAATGAGCGCCAGTCCTGGGGGTTCATCAAGGAGAGGCTTGAACGCGCCGTCGCAAATCGAGTGGTCACAGAGCTGCAGGTGCAAACTCCCGGCATCGATAGACCCGTGCAATATCTTAGCGGCGGCAACCAGCAAAAAGTGGTGCTTGGCAAATGGTTATCCGTGAATTCCACGCCTGAGGCACTCAGCGGCCCCGACGTGATTATCCTGGATGAACCAACTCGGGGCGTCGATGT
>DATCIL010000427.1:0-4730 GCA_036507795.1 Anaerolineales bacterium
CCCGTCCATTTCTACTTCTAACATCACCTCTAAGGCATCCTCAAGCTCCTTTTCGGACAGATCCGGCGAGAGCTTGACGAGGACAGGCAGGCGGCCGCTTTTTTTCGCTTCCAGGGCTCTTTGTTCCTCTTTGAGCTGCGCCAGCAGCGCGTGCAGGGCCTCCCGCGCTTGCAGCCTGCGCAGACCCACCGTATTGGGAGAGCTGACGTTGACCACGAGATAATCTGCCAGCGGCGCAAAGGTCCTCATCAAATGCAAATAATCCGCGGCGGCATTTTCCAGGGGAGTGGATTGGTTCTTACCCAGGTTCACGCCGAGAACGAGACCCGGTGGTCGCGGTCCGCGCAGCCGGCGGGCGACAAAGGCAGCCCCCCTGCCGGGGAAACCCATGCGGTTGATCAAAGCGCCATCCTCGGGCAAGCGGAAAAGCCGCGGGCGCGGGTTGCCGGGCTGGGATTGCGGCGTCACCGTGCCAACTTCGACGTGGCCAAATCCCAGCGCTGCGAGCCCCCGCCAGGCCAGGCCATCCTTATCGTATCCGGCCGCCAGGCCAACCGGGTTTTTAAAATTCAGGCCAAAGGCTTCAAGCGGACGAGAAGGCGCCTGAAACATTGCCTCCAATAACGTGGTAACACCCGGCGCCCGGCCGGCGAGACGCAGCAGCTGAATGGTCAGCGCATGGGCTTGCTCGGGGTCGAGGCGGAATATCAAGGGGCGCAGGAAGTGATACATGGAGCGAAGTAAACTGATCTTGGAGAAGATGTTTAAACACTAAGGGCACAAAGGACACAAAGATATATTTTTAATACTTGGTGTTTCTTTGTGCACGTCGTGTCCTTTGTGGTTAAATTATCTCCAGCCTGCTCAAAACCATTCAAGCTAAAGAGGTTAATCGACCTGGCTCAAGAATTGACGAACTGCGGAGATTTGGTCTGCCGGAGCGCGGTTCGTGCGCTCCCAGTGGTCGAGCATTTCGGCGAGGGTGAAGACGGCGTGCAGGCGATAACCCGCCTGTGCCAGGGTCTCAGCGGCGCCGGATTGGCGGTCGATCAAAACCACCACATCCCTCACCTTTAAGCCATTGGAAGTGAGCTTCTCGATTGTTTCAAGCTTGCTGCCACCGGTAGTGGTCAGATCGTCGATCACCACGGCGATTTCTCCGGGGCGATAAACACCCTCAATCTCGGCCCGGGTGCCGTACTCTTTGGCCTCCTTGCGCGGATAGATTAAGGGCCAGCCGCTTGCCAGGCTAATCGCCGTGGCGATGGGAATCGCGGCATACGGTATCGCAGCCAGGCGATCAAAACGAAGGCCGCCAAGAAGCGACCGGTAAGCAGCCGCTACCTGAGCCAACAATCCGGGGTTCCCGACCAGGCGGCGCAGATCGATGTAGATCGGCGATTGCAGGCCGGATTTAAGGATAAACTGGCCGAATTGGATGCAGCCGTATTCCAGCAACTCGTCGGCGATATGGATCAACCCCTGGGGAGTATCGTGGGCATCCGGGCCAGGACGGCTGCCCTGAGATTCCACTTCCCGGCGGACCTGGTTGATAGTATCCCGCAGCGCTTGCGCCGCCCGGTGCGGTTCCTCTGCGCGGGAGATTCCGCGCGAGACCGGAACCAGTAAGCCCATACCGTCGGGCCGCAAGCCGGCTCGCAGCGCCTGCGGCAAATCGCCCCCTTGAGCGCCAACGCCCGGGGCAAGGATCCAAAGATCAGGCGCAATTCGCCGCACCTGCTGCAAAGCGTCCGGCTGGGTCGCGCCGACTACCAGGCCCAGGTTGTCGGATCGATTCCATTCATTCGCCAGGCGAGCAACATGTTCATACAAACGCCATCCATTGGCCAGGTTCAGATCCTGAAGATCGGCCGCGCCAGGGTTAGAAGTTTTGCAGAGCAGGAAGACAGCCCGCTCAGGAGCGTTCAGGAAGGGTTCTAAGGCGTCGTAGCCTAAATATGGGTTGATGGTCACGGCATCGGCTCCAAAGGCCTGGAAAACGGCCCTGGCGTATGCCTGAGCGGTGGAGGCGATATCGCCGCGCTTGGCGTCCAGGATCACGGGTATGCCATCCGGGACGGCGGCGATCACCTGCTTTAAGGTTTCAAACCCCGGCGGACCAAAGGCTTCGAAGAAGGCGGCGTTCGGTTTGTAAGCCGCGGCCAGATCCTGCGTGGATTCGATCATGCGCAAGCAGAAATCGCGGGCTTCCTCCGGCGTTGGAGCAGCCAGCTCCTGCGGGTGCGGGTCAAGGCCGACGCAGAGCAGGGAATCAACCTGGCGAACTCTATTTTCCAGGCGGGAGAAAAAACCCTTCATCAGGATTTCCCAAGGACCATCGCCAGCAGCGCCATGCGGACGTATAAACCATACTCCATCTGCCGGAAGTAGGCCGCACGGGGATCGTCGTCCACATCCATGCTGATTTCGCCGACCCTGGGCAAGGGATGCATCACGATCATGCGGTTTTTGGCTGCTTCCAACGTTTGCAGGCTAATCACATAGGCGCCTTTAACGGCTTCATAATCCGCTAAGTTCTCAAAACGTTCCTTTTGAACCCGAGTCACGTAGAGCACATCCGTTTCCGGAAGAGCGCGGTCAAGATGGTCATATTCATTTTGAGAGATACTCTGATCATTCAGCTCTCGAATGATCTCTTCAGGCATCCGCAGGATTTCCGGAGAGACGTAATTCAGGCGGATATCGTAAAGGGATAGCAGGCGGGCCAGGGAATGCACCGTCCGTCCGAACCTCAAATCCCCTAACATGGTCACGGTGAGCCCGTCCACCTGCCCTAATTCCTCTACAATGGTGAACAGGTCCAACAGCGCCTGCGTTGGGTGTTCGCCCACGCCATCGCCGGCGTTAATGATCGGTTTGCGAGCATATTTAGCCGCTTGAGCGGACGCTCCCACGTCTGGGTGACGCAGCACGATCACATCGGTATAGCAATCCAGCGTTCGCACGGTATCCGGCAGCGATTCACCTTTCGACACCGAAGAATAGCGCACCTCGTTGATGGGAATGACGCTGCCACCCAGGCGTTCCATGGCGGAAGTAAACGATGATGAAGTCCGGGTAGAAGGCTCGTAAAACAAGTTCGCCAGAATTTTGCCTTTGAGCAAATCAAACGTCCCGACCCGCTCGACCATTTCCCGCATTTCATGGGCAACTGCGAAGATATAGTCCAGGTCGGAGCGGCTGAACTGTTTTACTGACAGGATATCTTTACCATAAAATGGGGCATTGCGCTGGTCGCCGAAGGGGAGATAAGGGGACTTGTTGTGGATGGGGGGTCTGTAATTGGTCATGGGGACTCCTTGGAGATTTAAGATTGAAGATTGGCTGCGGAATTCGTGCGACTGTTTTTGGTTTCAGGTTTCCTGTCGAATGTTTCTTCCATAGCCGGGAGGCGCCAGCACGCGGCCGTCCTTGAAGACCTGCCGGCCGCGCAGGGTTACAGAGCGCAAGCGGCCGCGCACCTTCCAGCCTTCGAAAGGCGTCCAGCCACAGCGGGTGTGGCTGTTCGCCGCGCGGATCTCCCAGGTCGCTTCCGGATCGACATCGATCCAGGCATCCTCTTGCTCCGGCAGGTCGAAGATGCGGCGCGGGTTGGAGTGCATGCGCAATGCCAGATCTTCCATGCGCAGACGTCCTTCGGCGACGGCGGTCAACAGCAAGGGAAGGGCAGTTTCCAGGCCCGGAAAACCCGGAGGCGGATCGGATCCATCCTTCTCCGCCAGCGTGTGAGGGGCGTGATCGGTGGCGAAGCAATCAATCACATCCAGATTTTCCCAGAGAGCATCGCGGTCGGAGGGAGTGGCCAGCCGCGGTCTGACTTCAGCCCGCCCGCTGCCCAGCCCAGGGATATCCTGGTCCGTCAGAAAGAGGTGGTGAGGAGTGACCTCACACGTGACGTTAAGACCCCGTTCCTTCGCCAGGCGGATGAGAAGGATTTCCTGCCGGGTCGAAACGTGCGCCAGATGCACCGGGCGATCGTACAAGGCAGCCATCAAAATAAACGCCGCCATGGTTTTCCCCTCGGCATGGGCAACCATAGGATAGCGGCGTGGCCAGCTGGCAAAATGAGCCAACCACAAATCGAGATCGTCTAAGCGCAGCTGGCCATACGTCTGGTCCAGATACATCTTCAGACCGGCGGATTCATGCGCCAGATCGGGGAGGAGACCGGCATTCTCGGGGCCAGCCCCTAAATACTGGCCGTAATCGCAGCGCGCCTGTTTTTCGGCTGCCTTTAAGGATTGAGCGAGGCTCTCCTGACCCGTGATGGGTGGAGAGGTATTGGGCATGGCCAGCACGACCGTGAAGCCTCCAGCCAGGGCAGCCGCCGTACCGCTATCCCAATCCTCTTTGTGAGTGGCGCCGGGCTCGCGCATGTGCACGTGTGGATCAATCAGACCAGGAAGCTGCATGGAACCTCGACAAAAAAATAGAGCCTCAAGGGCTCCGATTTTTTTGCGAAAAAAACGCCCACTCGGGCTCTTGCCCGGGGGCGGATTTCTTGCACTGGAGGAAACAATTGGCCTGACATTCCACCCGATTTTACAGCGATTCGTGATTCTGTCAAGAGGAATTTTCTTTCTCTATTATCCGGCTCCAATCCCAGGTGCGCAGGACTTCCATCGCCTCATAGGCGGTCATATCCAGCTGCAAGGGCGTAATGGACACGTATCCGTCGGAAAGCGCTCCAAAATCGGTGCCCTCCTCCG
>DATCIL010000428.1:0-1986 GCA_036507795.1 Anaerolineales bacterium
CAACGCGAAAAAGCTACGGCTAAGCCTTCTAACGACGCCTATTTGCAAACTTATTGAGGAATCAAGATCTTTCACAGGTCCGATAATCATCTAGCAGGCTCCTTCAAGAGAGCGTAGCGTGCGGGGAAGCCAACCCCACACCCACTCAGAGGAGGAACCGAGATGAAGTTGTACGGAGCAATTGATTTGCATTCCACCAACAACGTGACGGTGGTGATCAACGAGCAAGATCAAGTGGTATATCAGAAGCGCTTGCCCAACGATCTTTCGTTGATCGCGCAGCAACTCTCAAGCTATCGCAGATCGCTTCAGGGAATCGTGGTGGAATCTACCTATAACTGGTACTGGCTGGTCGATGGACTGATGGAGAAGGGCTACCGAGTTCATCTCGCCAACACCGCGGCGATCCAGCAATACAATGGGCTGAAGTACACCGATGACCACAGCGACGCGCGGTGGCTGGCCCATCTGCTGCGGCTGGGGGTCTTACCCGAGGGCTACATTTATCCGAAGCAGGAGCGAATGGTGCGTGATTTGTTGCGCAAGCGGGGCCAGCTCGTGCATCAGAGGACGGCAAACCTTCTCAGTATCCAGAGTCTGATAAGCCGCACCACCGGGAACTCGATCAGCGCCACGTACATCAAAGCGCTCAATATCGAACACGTCGATGGAGTCTTGCCCAACCCGGATCTCGTTCTAGCGCTCAAGGCCAATCTGGCGGTCATGAACAGCGCTAATGCCCAGATCGAGATCCTGGAAAAAGCCGTCCAGGACCGAGTCAAGCTGCGCCCTCAGTTCAGGTTTCTAAAGACGGTCCCCGGCATCGGGCCCATCCTGGCGCTCACCATCATGCTGGAGACCGGAGAGATCGAGCGATTTGCCAGTGTCGGCAATTACGCTTCGTACTGTCGGTGTGTGGGGAGTAAAAAAATCAGCAACGGCAAACGTAAAGGGAGCGGCAATACCAAAAACGGCAACAAGTATTTGGCCTGGGCGTTTGTGGAGGCGGCCAATTTTGCGATCCGCTTTAATTCGAGGATCAAAAGCTTCTATCAGAAAAAGAAATCCAAGAGCAACGCAATTGTGGCGATCAAAGCGGTGGCGCACAAGCTCTGCCGGGCTTGCTACCACATTATCAAAGATCAAGTGGCGTTTGATATCACCAAGGCCTTTGCCTAGCAGATCCATTTAACGGTTGGGATGCGATAGTGAGCCTTGACGCGGGTTGGCTTAGAACCACATGGTCCGATTTGGCCGCTATCCCGTCCCTTTACATATCGACAACTCGGCGGTGCTGTGATTCGATGGTACGCCCACGCCGTGAGCCACAATAGGGTTGGCCCCCGAACAGGGAGAGCCACAGGATCTGTGACCCTATAACCTTGGACACGGCGTGGTACCGATAGTTTTCTGGGGCAATCAAGATTGCCAGGGGCGGGAATCGCTGCCCGTATAGGGACAGCTCCCAAAGCCTTGAACCTGATGGGTGACTGGTGCGGACCTATAGTCCGACACCTACTGATTGAAAACAGGGGCGCGTCAATCAGGGATCACACATTCCGCAAGAGTTGAAAAAGGGAATAAGAAAAATTCTCACAGGAACGTCTGTGCCCTCTTGACCTGCCTGCTAATGGGCGACCCGGCACGTCTTACCGTTTGGCTTGCGACAAATGTGCGCTTGCAAGACCTGGTTCCAAACGGAGCCTCTTGAGGCAAACTGACACGACTGTGGATCAAACAAGTCAATAACGCATGCCTCACCCCATAGATAGATTGTGCCCTGACCCTAAAACTGCTCCTGACCCTAAAACCGCTCCCAACTTCGACTGGGGCGGATTAGGCGGCAAAATCGGCTTGTTGAGTTCTGCCGATTACGGTTAATATCGCAACTATGGACTCGGTCCGTCTGGCCGCCCGGCGGTTCGTTCGAGTTGAGCTTTCAGGGCGCGATTCTCTTCCAGCAGCGGCGCCATCAGGCGCTCGACT
>DATCIL010000429.1:0-8680 GCA_036507795.1 Anaerolineales bacterium
GGTCATGTCCCGGGCGATATCCGCAGGCATGATGTTTTGAAAGCCCTCGGTGATCTTAGCGCCCGGCTCGACGATGGATTCACGAAGGTATCCAGGATCCACTTCAACCGTGGTTCCATCCTGTAGCCGTTCCTGGGACCCGAATAGCCCTTGCCAGGTCGGGCCTACGCCCGCCGTGCCGTCGGTTGTATGGCAGGCCAGGCAGCCAAATTGCTCCACCCACCTCCGCCCGCGTTCGACGGGATCTGCGGAGAGCGGGCCGGTCTCGGCCTCGACCCAGGCCTGGAAATCGTCCTGCTCCAGGATGAGAACCGCCGCCGTCATGTAAGCGTGCTGGAGGCCACACAGTTCGGCGCAGCGCACCTTATACTCTCCGAGTGTCTTGGGCGTGATGCGCAATTCCCGGACCATTTCCTCATCGCCTGGCAAGGCGTCCTGCTTAAGGCGGAATTCCGGAACCCAGAAGGAATGGATGACATCCGTTGACGTTAATAGCAGCCGCGCCTGCTTATTAACTGGCAGGCGCAGCTCAGTCCCGGAGATGCCCAGCTGCGGGTATTCGAACCGCCAGGACCATTGGGAACCCACCACTCTGACTTCCAGCGGCTGCGGGTCGGGGACCAATGTTTCGCCTAACACCTGGGCGCCCAAGAAGGAGATGTACAAAACCGTGGCTAGAGGCGCCAGGGTCCAGAGCACCTCCAATCGGGTACTCCCTTCTACGTGCTCGGCGTCCGTGTCGTCACCCGGCTTGCGCCGGAAGACGATGATACTGTACAGCATAAGCCCGACGATTAGCGCGAACAGGAATGCAATGATCTTGAATTCGACATCGAACAAGAAATCAATCGGCTCCGCCTGGACGCTGGCCTGTTCCGGCAGCAATTGGATTTGCTCCAGGCCAATGATGCTGAGGATGGTAAGAATGGCAACCAGCACGGCTGCGAAAATGGTATGTTTCATATGTTTTCTCCTCGTAGGATAAGCGCTTGCGCCGCCGCCGTTGTCGATGGCAATCACCGGCAAATCGGAGGGTTCTTGGCCGTCTGTCCATTTTTCCAACCAGTCTTCAATTTGCGAGGCGGCCATGGTGCGACGATCGTATACAATAGCCTCGTCGCCTCCCGCACCCAGGGACAGCAAGACGACTCTGAGCCGCCCTTCCCCCTCCACGAGCCGTGCCAAAATCTCATCACGATTGAAAATCTTATCGTCATAATCGACAATGACGAGATCCGGGCGGTGTTCGCGCAACGCGCTGAGCGCCTCCTCGATGGTTGCAGCCAATCCCACGATGATGACGTCCCCTTGAGGTCGTTTCTGCAGCAAACCCCGCAAACCCTTGGCAAAAAGGGGGTGGCTGGAGGCAATCAAGACCCGCCAGGGACCGCCTCGATTTTCACTGGTCATAATTTATAATCTACCAATTATGGTGCGGGATGTCATTCCCCAGCCGGTCTAATTTAGGAGTATTTTTAAAACACAAAAGGGTGACTGTAAAATCACCCTTTGTCAGGCTTCTGAAAGCGACAGCGCTTACTGCCGGATCAATCCGATTTGGATGGCTTTGCTGACCGCCTCGGCCCGGTTGGATGCCTCCAGTTTTTCGAGGATATGGCGCACGTGGGTTTTGACGGTGTTCTCAGAGATGAACAGATCGTCAGCGATTTGCGCGCTGGTCATACCCCTGGCCAGGCAATCCAGCACCTCCCTCTCACGCTTGCTCAGCCCCACTTCCGAGTAGAGCTCCTTCCCGCTGCCGACCATCTGGAGCACCCGGCGGGTGACATCCGGGGAAAGCACCGATTTCCCTTCGGCAACCAGCAATATCGCCCGGCGCAGTTCTTCCGGTTCGGCGCTCTTGAGCAGGTAGCCATCTGCGCCGGCGGCAATCGATCCAAACAAATCTTCATCATGGTTTGAGATCGTCAGCATCACGATCCGGCAGTCTTGCGCTTCCTTTAAAGCTTCCACTGTCTCGACCCCGTCCATGACGGGCATATTAACGTCGAGTAGGACCACGTCTGGCTTATTTTGTTCGACGATTGCCACAGCCTCGCGCCCATCGCCGGCCTCGCCTACCACCTCCATTTCAGGCATCTGCGCCAGTAAGTTGACCAGTCCGGCCCGAAAAAGAGCGTGGTCGTCGACCACCACCAGGCGAATTTTCTTCATGCGATTTTTTCCCCAACTGCCATCGGCAGGCGCACCCTCACCGTTGTGCCCTCCTGCGGGCAGCTAATCACTTGAAATTCCCCGCCAATTAACTCCGCCCGCTCACGCATTCCCTGCAAGCCATAGCGGGAGGTGCTGGGAACATCGTCGGGGGCAAAACCACGGCCATCATCACGCACCTCCAGGAAAAGGTCGCGCCCGTTGATATAGCAGCGAACACATGCCCGGCTGGCACGCGCGTGCTTGCGAACGTTGTTCAGCGCTTCCTGGACGATGCGCATCAACTGGGCCTGGACTTCGGGAGGCAGATCCGCCCCGCAATCTTCTACCGATAGTTCAACTACAAAATCATGGTTCTCTTGAAACTCCACCACAGTCCGTTCCAGCCAGGCAACCATCCCTTCTTCCGCTGGGTGGATGCGCAGGCTGTCAATCGCCTGGCGAGCGTCCTTGTAGGCCTCGGTTAAGGTCTGGTACGATAAATCTAAGCTTTGCTGCAGGCGGGCAATGTCGCCTTGTGCCAGGCTATTCTTCATTTGGGCGGTTTGCAGTTTCAAGAAACCCAGGGTTTGCGCCAGGCCATCGTGAATCTCGCGCGCCAGGCGGGTGCGTTCCTGCATCATGGCTTTATATTCCAGCTCCGCCATCAGGTTTTCGTTCTGCATGATTAGAGCCAGCTGCCCTGCCAGCGTTCGGAGCAGCGTGAGATGGCGACGGGTGAAATATTTCGGTCGCCGGTTGCCAACCAGAACAGCGCCGAGTACGGCGCCCTCCTGAGGCATGAGCGGAACTGCCAGCAGGGAGGTAAATCCCTGCGGCGTTTCCGGATCGCCGGCTAAGCCATTCCTATGGCCATCTCCGAGCAGCACTGGCTCCATCGAAGCCAGCACTCCCTGCAGGATGCTATCGATGAAGGCGCGCCCCTGAACGGGGATCTCGCCCAGGGTCAGCATCATCGGCCCTTGCTGCAAATTGTGCGCCTCGACGCGCAGCAAGGCTAAATCTGACTTGAAGGTGTCACGCACATTCTCGAGAAAGCCATCCAATAAGCTTTGCAGGTCCGTCCTGCGTCGCACGGCCTGCAGCTGGCTGAGGGCGGCCATCTCCCGCTTTTGTAAGCGCATGATCTCCAGGACCAGGGCGGTTTCATCCACCATGGTCTTTAGAAAGGCCTGGTTTTCCGGCGTAAGGCGATGCCCATCGGGCAGGTAGAGATTGAGTACTCCCAATTGACGGTCACCCCGGCGCAATGGCAGGCAATACAACGCCACGGTCTCCGAGAAAGGCCCGTTAAGCAGCGGACAGGTTTTCGTAATGGCGCCGTGATTCTGGCAGGTGCTGCAGCGTTGGCGGATGGCAGGTGAAGCCAGGTATTCCACCCATGCACTGAACACCGGAGCAGGTAAATCGCCGTAGTTCACTGCCGTCATCGGTTGGCCGCGCTCGTCGACGGGCACCAGCGAAGCTCCCTGGGCTCCCACGGAATCAACCGAGAGGCGCAGCACCAATTCGACCACCTCGCGTTCGTCGTTGGCTTCCAGGAAACTGTGGGTAAATTTGAAAAAGGCCGCCAAACGTTTGTCCGCCTCAGCAGCCCGGGACTCCGCCGCTTCAGCCCGCTGTTCCAGTCGCCGGCGTTCATCTTGAAAGCCCCTTAAAGGTGAAAATCTACGAAGTCTCTCGATGAAATTTTTCACGATCTCCATTTTAACCGAAAATGAGCCAGGGTGCATATCCCAACCCAAATCAGGTTATACCACATCATCCGTTTGGAAACCACAAAATCACTCTTTAATCATTCTGCTCAGGATACCCAATCGAGAAGAATAGGAATATAAATAGCTAAACTGCCTGGTTGGCTGACAAACCTAATTTTTTACCACGAAGGCCACAAAGTATCACAAAGTAGGAAGAATAATCCTTTGTTATATGCCCTTTGTGCTTCTTTGTGACCTTTGTGGTGAGAAAGATTAAAAAGGAGAAGTTTCATGCTTAAACGACATATTTTGACGCTCGGCGCAATCTTGCTTTTGGCGAGCCTTATGCTGGCCGCCTGTGGCGGGCCGCGCACGGCCGAACTGACCGTAGACATGCACGATTTCGCCTTCGAGCCGGCCCAGCTCAGCGTCCCGGCAAACGCCCAGGTCACCCTCAACCTGAGCAACTCTGGCACTCTCGAGCACGAGCTGGTTATCGTCAATCTGGGTGAACGGCTGAGTGCGCCCGTGGATGAGGAGGCGCTCGGGGAACTTGTCTTCTGGGAAGAGGAACTCCAGCCAGGCGAATCGGAGACACTGGAATTCCAGGCTCCCAGTGAACCGGGCACATACCAGGTCATCTGCGGCATCGCCGGTCATCTCGAGCAGGGCATGGAAGGCACATTATCAGTGACACAGTAGATTAGAGGTATACAAGGTAGACAGGTAGACAGGTATACAAGGTAGACAGGTATACAAGGTAGACAGGTAGACAGGTAGACAGGTAGACAGGTAGAAACGGGAGACGGATGTCACAGGCAAGCGAATAAAAAGTGTCTGGGGTGCGCCTTCCCCCAAGACACTTCTAATAATTCGGGGTAATTAATTTGGTATAATAGGACAAATCTGGTCTGGTTTCTTTTTGCATGGAGGAGAGTGCCATGGCAACGACCCACCAACGAGCGGTGAAAGCCCTTAGTCCTCTATCCAGAATCGTTGAAGCCGGTGAGAAGGGGTATGCAGTTGCAGCGGCCAACGTCAACCACCGAGCTCTGAAAGTCCTTTTCAAATCCTACGCCCAACAACGCGCCAAATTCAAATCAGAAATACTGGCCGAAATAAAACGTCTGGGTGGTGAATTTAAACCCAGGAGTAGCATTCGCGGAATTATTCACCGCGGCCGGATGGCCATCGTCGCAGCTCTGACCATCGGCGCCGAGGAGAGGGAAAACGGCGTTTTGAAAGAAGTGGTGCTTGGCGAAAAGGTCGCTTTGAGAACCTACGAGACAACGTTGGAAAAAGAACTGCCCAATGAAACCCGAGAGATCGTTGAGCGGCAATTTGAAGATGTTCGCCGGGTCAGTGAGCGGGTTAATCTCATGCGGGGGCAGGATGGAAAGCGCCTGGTTGTCCGGTTGCTAGATACAGAAAAGGATGCCGAGACGGCTGTCCGGGCGTTGGAGAACGTCGGTTTTCCTCAAGAGATGATTGAGCAGAGCTTCCTAAATGAGGCGACTGAATTGTATCAGGGCAAGGGCACCACGGTACTCGAGACGGTTGTCTCCGGGGCTTTTGGGGGATCGTTATGGGGAAGTATTTTTGGAGCCGTAGCCGGAATCGCCGTGGGTCAGACGCCTGGAATAGAGCCAATTGGGACAACGACAATTCAGGGAACCTGGGCGCTTATCGCGCTTTTTGGGATCGTGATCGGTGCTTTCATTGGAGCTGCATTGGGCTTCTTTATTGGAGTGGGGATTTCAGAGGAAGATACCTTCTTGTATGGTCAAAGTATTAAGCACGGGCAGATCATCGTCAGCGCAGTGGTAGATGAGAAACGTGCCTCCGAAGCAGGAAAAATCATGGCCCATGTGAACATCGAGTCCAGATCTCAGGCAAGGGGAGTAACTGCCTGATCTCGATCCCAACAGCAGCGAAAACCCACCGCTCCGTTTCGAAAGCGGGGCGAAAAGTACACCCGAGATGCACACCGGGCGTCTTTGATTCCTTTATAATCCCATCCTCCACCCTTCAAAACCCGCCATTCCTGCCCCTCCTCATAGAGCGTGCCCGTCCACTCCCATACGTTCCCGGCCATATCCAATATGCCGTAGGGAGAAGCACCGTCCGGGTGTGCATCTACCGGACGGGTACCCTCGGTCTTTGATTCGCTCGTATTGCAGAGTGCCAGGTTGAATTCGTTCCCCCACGGATAGGTGCGTGCATCGGTCCCGCGCGCGGCCTTCTCCCATTCAGATTCCGTTGGCAACCGGCCATCCACCCATCGTGCGAATGTGTTTGCATCCTCCCAACTCACGAACACGACTGGATGTCGCGCCAGTTCCGGAGGATAAACTCCCTCCCGGAGCCAATGATCCGGGCAGCGATAGGCTGTAGCCTGGACGAAATGAAAGTACTCCGCATTGGTCACCGGATATTTGCACATGGCAAATTCAGGGAGCACGACCTCTCGCAAATCGTCGCCCATTCGAAAATTCCCGGCAGGGATGAGAATACTATCCGGTCTCTGGTCTTCTTCCATCTGTCACTGGTGACGGTTGCTTCCCGAATATGCGCTCAGTCAGTGCACTTCCCCGGGAAAGCTTTCAATCGGGTAAAACTCATAATGCACGGAAAAGTCCCTCACCTCTGGCGGCACATCCCACGCTACCCGGAACACCACGGACATTTCCATCTCTTCCCCGGGTTTCAGGGTTTGCTGTATCAGACAAAAGCACTGGATCGTGTCTAGAAAATCGTGATATTCCTGGGGTTGAACGATATGCCGGGCCTTAGCCGTAACCTCTTGCTCCGACAGATTCTTTGCCCGGTAAATGGCTCGCACATTCTCCCCCGGCTTGGCCAGCACCACCTCCTGGAGCGCTTCGAACTCCCAGGGCAACCCATGCCTGACCTCGCCGCTCAGATGAATTCGTGCAGCCTGTGCCCAGTTCTCACGGATTCGCCAGCCCAGGTTTTCCCGCACCAGACCAAAGGATTGTACGCCCTCGTATGTCGGAATCCGGCCCTGCTCGTGCAGCAGCTCAAGATTCTTGAGCAAGTCACGGCGCTTTGCCTCCGTCAATCCATTTTCATCGGCGAAGATGATCCCTCGCACTGCTTCGGCATTGCCGTCAGGGACAACGAAATCGACGGTTACCACGGCGTTATCCCCCTGCACGTCCACCTGAACTTCCTTGAACTCGATATAGGAAGCAAGTTTCCGGCTGGCCTCCAGGCGAAAACCGGTGAACGAGCTGTTTTCCCGCAAGTACTCCTCTAACGATTTGTATTCTTTGTCCACTTCAGAGACCAGCGGATAAACCTGGTCATAATCTCTGGCGTATACCTTGCTCATGTACTCCCGAACCACCACTTGAGGGTCGGCGAAACGGGCGGACTGGCCACGGAAATAGATCAGACCTCCTGCCAGCAGAGCAGCTCCGACCAGGATAACTATCCGGAACAGGCCAGATCGGATAATGGTATGCAGCCAATTTTCCTTCGCAGGATTGTTCATCCTCTCATCACTCCCTATCCCTTAGGGTCGTTCTGATTCGGGGTCATAGCGCTGGTAGAACACGATCATGCTTGCCATCACGAACATCCAGCCGTGAAGCCACATGATCATACCGCCATAGCTCTGGTCTTCCAACACAGAGAGGCCCCAGCGGCGCGGCAGCGGTGGGTAAAGATAATAGGCATACAGGACGGAGTTTGTCGCCCATAGGATGGAACCAAGTATGTAGCTGGGAGGCGCAGCCACCAGCAGGTAAATCCATTTGGCCGGAGGCCACTCCCAGAGAGGGTACCAGCCATGCGTCGGATCAACGACGCGCCAAAAGAAAAAAAGACCGGTGTAGAAAAACAAGGCGTGTTCGACATTATGAATGAGCGAATTGTGCAATGTCGCATTGTAAAAACTCGGCACATGCCAGAATAACAGATTGACGTTGAAAAAAGCGTATGCAATCAAGGGATGGGTTAGCCCGGTCAAGACCCCTCTTAACCTGGTTTTTAGGATCAGCCATCGAAGAACTGGGGAGGGCAGGCCAAGCAGAACGAGAAGTGGTGCCACCATCATCAGCAAAATGTGCTGGACCATGTGCGCAACAAAGAATTGGTGGGCCAGCGCGTCGATGGGCGATAACAACGCAAGGTAAAGGACGGCAATAGCCGCTGCAAAGTAGAAGGGGTGACTCCAGCGGACCAAACCTCGCCGCACGAGTCGTACCAGCCAGCCGTGGCTTTGGAAATAGTAAAATGCGTAGGCGTAGCCGCCTAGTGCAAGCGCCAGGCCCAAGGAGACCATACTCTGCTAATCTCCATCGATGCTGGCCTTAGCCAGACTGGGGTGGCGTGCACTCTCATCGCCCCCGGGGACAATTGCGTCTACCGGGCACACTGCCAGGCAGTCCTCGAAATCGCAGCAAGTGTCGTTGATCACGTAGATTGGATCGCCCGCTTCGATGGCATCGATCGGGCATTCTGGCAGGCAAAGTCCGCAAGCGGTACAGGTTTCGATAATCTGGTAAGGCATAGGTTTAAGACGTAATGCGTATTTCGTATTGCGTAGTGCGTGGTGCGTATTGCGTATCACTGATGCCCGTCATTTTTCATGGTCCATGCCGGCCGTCCCATCCCGGTCATGCCTTCCTTCAACACGTCTGGCGTGATCAGGCGAATGGCGTTGCGTTGGGCGTACATCTCCAGGCCTTTCTTGACTTTCTCGCGAATAAATGTAAGCGGGATGCGCTCTAATCGCGCCCGGGCTTCTGGGCTCCACAGAACCTGCTCCATGCTCAAACGTT
>DATCIL010000430.1:0-14119 GCA_036507795.1 Anaerolineales bacterium
GTTACCACCAGGCGTTGGGTGAGCATCGATAGACGGCATTTCCTACGCAGAATGATGCACGCGCCCGTAACGGCGTTCGCGGTTTCTGAATTCCTGTAAAGCCCGGTTCAACTCTTCTTTGTCAAAATCTGGCCAATAGGTCGGAGTGAAGTACCACTCGGAATACGCCCCCTGCCAAATCAAAAAGTTGCTGCCTCTAAGTTCCCCCGAAGTCCGGATGATCAAATCTGGATCGGGAACACCCACGGTATACAAGTACTGGTTAACCAGCTCCTCAGTGATTTCTTCAGGTTTGACCCCATCTGCAATCATACGCTGAATCGCGCAAATAATCTCATCCCGGCCGCCGTAATTGAAAGCTACATTGAGCACCAGGCGATTGTTGTCTTTTGTATGCTCGATCGCCTCAAGCACCTTTTTACGCAGCGATGGTTTTAGTTCGTCGAGACGCCCAATATGGCGCAGCTGGACGCCTTGATCGTGCAGCTCTTGCAGCTCGCGGTCGATCACATCCTCAAGTATGCGCATCAGCCCTTGAACTTCCTCAAGGGGACGCCCCCAGTTTTCGGTCGAAAAGGCGTAGATGGTGAGATACTTTACCCCAAATTCGACACAAGCTTCAATCACTCTGCGCAAGTTTTCCGTGCCGGCGCGATGTCCGGCCAAACGAGGCAATCCTCTGGAAAGCGCCCAGCGGCCGTTGCCGTCCATGATAATTGCTACATGTGCAGGCACCGGCCTGGGGGAATTGTGGTTCTTCTTACGAATCATCTAAACTTCTAAGATTTCCTTTTCCTTGCGCTCACCGACAGCGTTGATTTCTTCGATGTATTTGTCCGTATGCTTCTGTAGCTCGTCTTCGCCGCGTATGCGCTCGTCCTCGGAGATCATCTTCTCGTTCTCAAACTCGCGTAAATCCTTAATTAGATCACGGCGCACATTGCGCACTGCGACCCGCGCCTCTTCTACCCGGTTATGTACAACCTTGACCAATTCCCGCCGGCGTTGTTCGGTCAGCTGGGGAAGGTTCAGACGGATGGTTTTGCCATCATTATTGGGCGTCAGACCTAAATCGGATGCCTGAATGGCCCGCTCAATGGCGTTCAGCGTGGAGGGATCAAAAGGGCGAATGAGCAAAGTCCGGGGTTCAGGCACACCGATGCTGGCCAGTTGTATCAGCGGCGTAGGGTTACCATAATACTCGACCGGTAGCTTTTCAACGAGCGCCGGGCTCGCCCTCCCAGTGCGGATGCCCGCCAGATCCTCTTCCAGGGCCTGAACCGCACCCCTCATGCGGCTGTTGGCATCTTTATAAATATCGTTTAGCATTGTATCCTCCACGTAGTCGCTGGAGATATTTGCTCCATATAGGATACCCGAAAATGTAAAGGGCGGAAAGGGGCAAAATCGGGGTCTAACCTTCCACCAGAGTCCCCACCTTGGCTCCAAATAGAGCCATCCTGAGATCGTCCGGATTCCATAGATTCAAAACGAGGATGGGAAGTTTGTTATCCATGCACAGCGAAATCGCAGTACTGTCCATGACTTCCAGCCGCCTGTTGATGGTTTCCATATAACTCAAGTGATCGAAGCGGACAGCGTCATCAAATTTTACCGGGTCTTTGTCGTACACTCCATCCACCTTGGTTGCCTTGATCAGAACGTCTGCATCGATCTCCATCGCTCGCAGCGCGGCAGCGGTATCCGTTGAAAAGTAAGGGTTGCCGGTTCCACCACCCAGAATGACCACGCGACCCTTCTCCAGATGCCTGATCGCCCGGCGGCGGATGTACGGTTCGGCGACGGCATGCATTTCAATCGCTGACTGCACTCTGGTAACCATGCCACGGCGTTCCATAGCATCCATCAGCGCCAGCGCGTTCATCACCGTAGCCAACATACCCATATAATCCGCTGTCGCCCGGTCCATCCCTCGTTCAAGGCCCAGTTTTCCCCGCCAGAGATTGCCAGCCCCAATCACAATGGCGACATCCACTCCCAGATTGCGCACATCCTCAATGCGCAGAGCAATGTCTTCCGCCTGGCGCGGATCAATGCCGAAGCCTGTTGGACCAGCCAGCGCTTCCCCGCTCAATTTGAGCAGAATTCGCTTATATTTGAGTTCTTTCTCCATCGGTCCGGTTCCCATTCATGATTTTTAGCGTATCATCTCAATAATTGCGGGAAAGCCTCACTCTTTTGAGAAGTTACGTTTTGAAAAAAAGCCAACCATCAGGTTGGCTTTTTTGTTACCCGGCTGTGCTCTCGCCTACTTCCCAACGGACGAAGCGTCGGATGACGATGTTTTCGCCTATGGCGGCAATGTTTTGGTTTAACAGATCCTGGATAGTTATGCTGTCATCGCGAATGTATGCCTGGCGCAGCAAGCACACGTCGTCCTTGAATTTCTCTAAGCGACCCTCAACAATCCGATCGGTGATGTGTTCGGGCTTACCTTCATCCAAAGCCAGTCTCCTGGCTTTCTGCCGTTCCTGCTCCAAAACTTCCTCCGGAATATCCTCCGGGGCAATGTATTGAGGGTCACCTGCGGCAATTTGCAGGGCGACTTCATGGGCAAAGGTGCGGAACGCTTCCGAACGAGCTACGAAATCCGTTTCACAATTCACTTCCACCATTACCCCGACCCGGCCACCACCGTGTGAGTAAAGCTCCAGGACTCCCTCGGAGGCCTCCCTATCGGCTCGTTTCGCAGCCTTGGCCAAGCCTCTTTCCCGCAAGATCTCTACAGCTTTATCAATATCACCACCTGCTTCCTCCAGGGCTCTCCGGCAATCGAGGATTCCGGCGCCGGTAACCTCGCGCAGCGCCTTGATCTGTTCAGCTGAAATAGCCATGATCAATCCTCATCCTCAATTTCGTCATCATCCTCGTCGAGCTCTTCTTCGTCTTCGCCTTCGTATTCCTCGAGATCTTCTTCATCCTCGTCAAGATCGAAATCTTCGAATTCTTCCTCGTCCTCATCCTCGAGGTCTTCGATTTCCTCTTCCTCTTCCTCTTCCTCGTCCTCATCCTCGAGGTCTTCGATTTCTCCTTCCTCTTCCTCGTCCCCGTCTTCCTCCAAATCCAATTCTTCTTCTATATCTTCGGTATCGGGTCCGCGAGAAGGAATCTTCGCCAATGTAGCTTCCCCGAGGAGCTCCTCATCGGATAGTTCTGGTTCTTCAGCCATGGCTGCCATACGCTCGCGCGGCAGCACTTCTTCCTCTTCCTTGCGCATCGAAATGCCTTCAAGGCAGGCATCTGCGATCTTGCCAACCAGCAGCTTTATAGCTCGAATGGCGTCATCATTGGAGGGAATGACGTAGTCCACGT
The DNA here is from genome assembly GCA_036507795.1 of Anaerolineales bacterium. Classification (GTDB taxonomy): domain Bacteria; phylum Chloroflexota; class Anaerolineae; order Anaerolineales; family UBA4823; genus DASQQR01. The sequence continues at coordinate 3,334 of DATCIL010000430.1, forward strand.
CACGTGGATCGCAGTTGGTATCCACCAGCGCCACCACCGGAATTTCCAGCAAATTCGCTTCATGAATAGCGGTATCTTCGCGGCGCACGTCCACCACAAAAAGTAAGTCAGGCAACCCGTTCATGTTACGAATTCCGCCAATGAGCATCTCCAAACGTTCCATTTGGCGGGTCAGGATTAATACCTCCTTCTTGGGCAGGCGAGCGAAATCGCCCCGGTCCCGCATGCGCTCCAGCCGCTCCAGCTCGTTGATGCGCTGCCGGATTGTCCGCCAGTTCGTCAGCATGCCGCCAAGCCAGCGGTTGGTAACATAAGGCATGCCCGCGCGGATCGCTTCTTGCTGGATAGTCTCCTGTGCCTGACGTTTCGTGCCCACAAAAAGCACCGTACCTCCCTCGGCGACAGTGTCACGGACGAGATTGTAGGCCTCCTCCAGCGCTTTTACGGTTTTTTGAAGATCGATTATGTGAATGCTGTTTCGTTCGGTGAAAATATACGGCTTCATGGCCGGATGCCACTTGTGGGTTCTGTGCCCAAAGTGCACACCGCTCTCTAGAAGCGATTTCATACTGATTACTGCCATTATTCAATTCTCCTTTGCGTTTTTTCCTCCGCCTCCGTCTACCCTTTCCGGAGCCGCTTGCGCGGCACGCCCGGTCAGGTCAGAAGACGTGCGAGATAAGTTAGTTCGGGACAGGTGGTCTCTTGACCACGGCATCCTGGTACATGATTTCTCCCGCCTTCTGGCGGGAGCTTGGGCAGTATATCACATCGCGCCCGAATCGTCCAGCACCATTCGCACCATTCGCGCGTCGCACATTAACTGATCACAAACTCCTCGATCAAGCGCTTCTCCTTCTCGCCGTATACAATTGCCCGCACTTTTACGTAGTCCTCAATTCCCGATCCCACCAGTTTGCGCTTCAAGAGCTCATCCACCTGGAATAACCCCGCCGAATTATTCATCTGGATGTTGATCTGGATCGGTTTGTCCTCCCCTTCCGCAATCTCTACGGAGTCGATTGCTGCCGCCGATACCGAGTAAATGTCCACGTTGCCGGCCTCATAAGGGATGCGCGTGCGCCCTTCGCTCATGTCCAGCGCATCCGCCACCCTTACGATTCCGGCCTCGATGGTATGAGGCCTGCCACCCCTGCGATGCGAGATAATGGCATGCAGAACCTCAGAAATCACGATAGTGCGCTCCTCGAGGGGCAGAAAGGCGAGCGTTCGCTGTAGAATAGTATTGGCCAGGAAAAGACTGAATTCCTCGTGCTGCTCGCGGCTGATGGACATGCCCAGGTCGTGAAAGAGACTCGCCAACACGACAACCAGTTCGGCATGTTTGTCGGATAGGCCATAATTCTTAACGATTGACATCACCACTTTGTTCTTTAGTAGAATGCGCGTCAGGCGCAGTGCGATATTGGCGACAATCTGAAAATGGACCGGTCCGTGATCGCTCATCCCCAGGCGGTCAATGGCGTTGACGTTGATCACCTGCCAGAGCGTTCTCACCTCGACATCCTGGTTTATCGACGCCAGGGCCTGCTCGATCAATTCGTTCTTGCGAGCGGGCACATGAATGTTAATTTGCGAGTCACTTTTATATGGCATATTTATCTCTTCCCAAAATGGAATTAAGGCGTCTTCTCAATCAGTCGGGGGAAATTCCCACAGCCCCCTTTAAAGAAGACGCGAATTAAATTGGACACTAAGCGCAAGATTATAACTATTTTACCCCTATCCACTGACCGCTCGCTTCAAATCATCTCAACGATTGGGGAATTGGTGAAGTTAAACTTGACTTTTATCGGCGGAATTTGCTATATTATTCATGTAAATTTTTCCCCGTAAGCGTTCCGTTCGAGATGTGGGCCGGGGACCTGCATCTCGCCCCGCCTCATTGATCGAACAATCTAATTCTTATCACCAGAGGAGGATGCAATGGCTCCACATAACTACCCATTAATCTTGAAACAGGTTCTCACTTCCGGCGTCCATTGGGTTCCTGAACAGGAAATCCACTACCGGGACCAGTTCCACTATACCTATCAAAACATGTACCAGCGGGTGCTGCAGCTTGCCGGCGCACTGCAGAAAGCCGGTGTCAAACCCGGCGCCCGGGTAGGTGTCATCGAATGGGACAGCCACCGCTACCTGGAAATGTACTACGCTATTCCGGGCACAGGAGCGGTATTGCATACCATCAACCCCCGCCTGGCCCCTCAAGACGTTGGCTATATCATCAACCATGCAGAAGATGATCTCCTTATCTTCCACGAGGACTTTCTCCCTCTCGTGGAAAAGCTGCAGCCTTCTATGTCCACCGTGCGGAAGTTTATTTTGATCCGCGAAAAGGATGAAACTCCGGCTACCAAGCTCAAATATGAGGATTTTGAAGACTTCGCGCAAAGCGCTGCTCCGCTGGAGGAATTGCCCGACCTGGATGAAAACACCCAGGCGACCCAGGCTTATACCACTGGCACCACCGGCAAGCCGAAGGGCGTGACTTTCAGCCACCGGCAGATGGTGCTGCACACCTTGAGCACAGGCTTCGCCCTGTCGGGCTTCTCCGACTTTGGCGGCATCACCAAGCGGGACGTCTACATGCCGCTCACCCCCTTATTCCACGTCCACGGTTGGGGCATTCCTTACGTCGCCACCATGTTGGGGCTGAAGCAAATCTATCCCGGCCGCTACGAGCCGGCTATGCTGTTGAAGCTGGTCGTCAGCCACAAAGTCACCTTCAGCCATTGCGTGCCGACAATCCTGCAGATGATTACCAGCGCCCCGGCAGCCAGGCAATTCGACCTCAGCCGCTGGAAGGTGGTGATTGGCGGCGCCCGCCTGCCGAAAGGAATGGCGCGCGAGGCCAATGAGCTGGGCATCAAGGTGTATTCCGGCTACGGCATGTCGGAGACAGCACCGGTGCTCACCCTCGCTTATCTCAAGCCATATATGGATAAATGGGAAGATGATAAGAAGCTGGACGTGCTGGTCAAAACCGGAGTCCCCATCCCGCTCGTCAATCTTAAAGTGGTTGATTCAGAGGGAAAAGAGATCGCTCACGACGGTAGAGAGCGCGGAGAAATCATCGTGCGTTCGCCCTGGCTCACCGCGGGATATTATAGGGATCCGGATTTGAGTGAAACCCTCTGGCGAGGAGGCTGGTTGAACACCGGGGACGTGGCCTCAGTGGATGAACATGGCTACGTGCAGATCGTTGACCGGCTCAAGGATGTGATCAAGAGCGGCGGAGAATGGATCAGCTCACTGGAGCTGGAAAATCTGCTCAGCTTACACGAAGGCGTTCAGGAAGCCGCGGTGATTGGTGTGCCAGACGACGTGTGGGGAGAACGCCCGATGGCCCTTGTCGTTTTGCGAGAGGAGTACAAGGGCAAGACCAGCGCCCAGGATTTGAAGGATCACCTGGCAAAGTACGTGGAAGACGGCGCCATAACCGATTATTCCATACCGGATCACATCAACTTCATGGATGAGATGCCCAAGACAAGCGTGGGGAAATTGGACAAAAAGATCTTACGAGAAACCTACATACCAGCCGAACACGGCCGTGAGGCTGAAGACTGAGCCCTGCTCTCGTCGCCAGGCCCGGTGGCGATGAGCCAGAATCCGGGATCGAGGCGTGCCGTGCGACAGAAACCGTCGCACGGCACTATGGAGGCGACTCTAATTAGCGAAGGGGGAGGCTAATCTGTATGGTATATTGGCAAAGACAAGCGGATTCCCTCCGGCCGGTCCGGGTTGGGGTTATCCCGAGTGTGAGAAAGGAGAGTTTTCATGCGAATCGGATTGCAGGTCCCCAGCTTTACCTGGCCGAGAGGGCCCGAGGAGATCGGTCCGCGCCTGGCAGAAATTGGCCAGGCAGCCGACGAAGCCGGCTTCTACAGCCTGTGGGTAATGGACCACTTCTTCCAAATTCGAGGGGTCGGCCAAGCGGATGAGCCGATGCTCGAGGGGTATTCAGCTCTCAGCTACCTGGCAGGCGTCACCCAGCGAGTCCGCCTGGGAACACTGGTGACCGGAGTCGTTTACCGGCATCCCGGAATCCTGGTGAAAACCGTCACCACCCTGGACGTGGTCTCCGGAGGGCGGGCCTATTTTGGCATCGGCGCGGCCTGGTTTGAACGCGAGGCGCGCGGCCTGGGCGTCCCCTTCCCGCCGGTGAAGGAGCGCTTCGAACAGCTGGAAGAAACTCTGCGGATTGCCAAACAGATGTGGTTGGGCGAGGTGGCCGCCTTTCACGGCAAGCATTTCGAACTCGACGAAACGCTCACCAGCCCGCAACCTCTAAGCAAGCCGCACCCACCCATCATGATCGGCGGGTCGGGAGAAAAGAAGACCCTGCGGCTGGTCGCCGAGTACGCCGACGCCTGCAACTTGTTTGCCCGGGTGGGCGTGAACGAAATCCGGCACAAATTGGAGGTGCTGCGCGGCCACTGCGAGGAAGTCGGGCGCCCTTATGAAGAGATCGAGCGTACTGCATTGGGAACGGTTAACCCGGGGCCGGGCGGCATAGCTGCATCCGACTTCATCGAACAGTGCCGCGAGCTAGCGGAGGTCGGTATCCAGCACTACATCGTCAATATGCCCAACGTGCACGAGATCGAACCGATCAAGACCATCGGGCGGGAGGTGATCCCGGCAGTTGCTAACCTCTAACCCAAGGATGGTTTGCGGGGTGGCCCGCGAGCGGGCATTTCACCCGGAGGCCTGACTGATTACCTCTTCTGAAATCAAAAAAAGCGGATCAGCGATGCGCTCTAGCGATTTAGACAGATTAGCCTGGTATTCGGAGTCGAAGAAGGACTTTTCGAACGTATTCATATCCGGAAAATAGGCCTCCGTCATGTAACGATAAGTAACCTCTGTTCTGCCCCATGCGCTTTTGACGGCGTAGAAATCACTTTTGAGGATGCCGGGTATGGACATGTTGTCTTTTTGGTGTTCCGTAGTGCGCCACTTGAGGAATTCATGATGATCAGCCCCCGGTGGAAGATTGTAGATCACAGTCAGCTTGACCATTCGTTCCTCCAATTCTAGTCTTTGATGATCAAAGAGTGATCGAACCCGGTAAGGCTGCGGACACCGGACGGAGTTACGGCCACAATATCTTCAATACGAACGCCGAACTGCCCTACGAGATAGACCCCGGGCTCGATGCTAAAGACCATCCCTTCCTGCAAAATTGTCGTATCACCAGCCATGATCCAAGGTGGCTCGTGCCCTTCCAGTCCGATGCCATGCCCAGTGCGGTGGATAAAGAAGGGGCCATAACCGGCTTCTTCCAGCGTGTTTCGAGCGATGTGGTCTATCTCGCCGGCGGTCAAATCCGGTCGCACAGCGGCCATTGCGCGTTGATTCGCTTCATAGACAGCAGCGTGAGCGCTTAGAAATTCCAGCAAAGGCTCTCCCAGGTAGACCATGCGGGTAATGTCGGACTTGTAACCATTGAGTGAAGCGCCAATGTCAATGATAATGGCATCCCCTTTTTGCAACATCCGCTCAGAGCTGTGATGATGTGGGTACGCGCCGTTCGGGCCGGAGGCGATCAGGGTAAAGCACACTTGCTCGGCGCCATCCTCACGAAAGGCAGCCTCAGCCGCCCATGCCACCTCAGCCTCGGTTATCCCCGGACGACAGACATTCACAGCGGCCTGCATGGCCCGGTCGGCCTGAGCTGCGGCACGCGCAAGCGCCTCGATTTCCTCTCCCGACTTGCACATGCGCAATGGAGCCAAGACAGCATCAACGGTCAATGTCCGGTCAGGAGTCACCGCTGCTTGCAGCTGGAGCAAATGATCGGCCCGCATACCCCCATCCACGGCCAGTTTGCGTGGCCGGTGAAAGTCCGCCAGAGTCTTCCGCAAGGACTCATGAGGACCATCGGCATCGGCCCAGTGGATAAGGTCTATATTGGTGTGGGCGGCCACTTCTTCACGGTTGAGATCGGGTACCACCATACGAACCGACCGCCGATCCACAAGAAGCAGACATAGCCGCTCGTCAGCGTGGGGAACAAACCCCAGCAAATAGCGCATGTTGCCCGTAGGGCCGATAGCGACCAGATCAATACCGGTTTCTTCCATGCGCGCCTGCATATTTGCCAGATTTTCTTCAGCTCTCATCTTCATAACCTCTCTTATGTGCCTTGATCCTGATTTCTTGGCTGTGCAGCCAACTCTTGCCGCATTGCCAGCGTTGCTGCTTGATCTACTGCCAACGATTGGGGAATGATGACAACACCATACAGCCGGCATGCATCTGAGACGGTCAAGAGTTCATTCTGCACATCAATTTGCACCAACTGGGGGTCGCGGCCGAGTGGATCGCCATAACCACCACCAACGCCGGTGACCATCCGGGCCACATCATCACGCCTCAACGGGTAGCGAGCGAGTTTGCCACGCCACACAAGCGGTTCGGCCTGACCGGAGAGGATGATCGCAACACCGTTGGGGGAGCCATCCTGACCTCCAGCCGCGCCCCAGGGCGGGTAGCGGTGCCGTCCGAAGGTTGTTGTCAATTCTGCTTCGTCAGATAAGATGCGGTAATCGCGCACCAGGCCAAAGCCGCCGCGAAAGCGGCCCGCGCCTGCCGGCTGCAGATTATAGGTAAAGCGATCTACCAGTAATGGGTAGCGCTGTTCGCAGACTTCAACCGGCACGATATAGGTCTCACCGTCGCCAACCGGGACCATTCCGTTAACTCCATCGCGGGTAGCCGTCGCTCCCCAACCGCCGGCCTGGGGCTCGACCAGGATGAAGATTCGACCGTTTTCGTCTTTGCCGCTTATGATGGTGCCACAGACACTCAGCGAATGGCCGGCGCTTAACCGGTCGGGTAGAACCGGGAAGAGCGCTCTCCAGATCAGGTCGACGGCATATGCACCAGTCTCCCAATACGTGGAGACGGGCGCCGGGCGCTGGGCGGTGAAGATGGTTCCATCCGGGCAGACAACCTGAAGCGGGCGGTACCAGCCCTCATTGACCGGAGCCTGCGGATCGGTAATGGCCTTGAACATCGAGCGGCAAGCGGAGAACAGGCGAGTACGCGTGCAGTTGATTGGGCCGCGCACTTGCGGGGCGGAGCCGGTGTAGTCAACGACAAATTCTTGACCGGTGATGGTCACCCTTGCACAGACATAGATCGGTTCGGGGGTCAGGCCATCGTCATCGATCCACTCTTCGGCGAAGAACTGACCCTTCGGTAGGCTGAAGAGAGCCTGCCGTGCCGATCGTTCGCCGTGGTCCAGGATGGCGTTGATGCTGGCGCGGAAGTTCTCCAGGCCGTTCTTCTGGAGAATCTCGATCACCCGTTCTTCGCTGCTGCGCAGAGCAGCCACGCCGGCGTACAGGTCGCCAAGCGTCCTATCCGGAGTACGCACGTTGGCGGCGATCAGGTCGATCAGGCCTTGAATTGGCTTTCCAGCATGATAGAGCAGGATCGCCGGCAACTGCAGTCCTTCCTGATAGATCTCTGTGCTATCGGTCGTCCAGCTCCCGGCGGCCATACCACCAACCTCTGTCCAATGAGCCTTATTGACGCTGAATGCTGCAATCTGGTCCTCATAGAAAATCGGACCGATCAGGGCAACGTCGGAGAGGTGGTTACCGCCGCCAATGTACGGATCGTTGGTGATGAAGATGTCGCCGGGATGCATGCTCGCCAGAGGATGCTTTTCAATGATCGCTTTCACGGCAAAGGTCAGGGTTCCCAGGAAGCCGGGCACCCCGTTGGCCTGGGCGATCAGGTCACCAACTGGATCCGTTATGGCGCATGCGTAGTCCAGCACCTCGTAGATGATGGGGCTCTGGCTGGCGCGACCCATGGCGATAAAGCTCTCTTCGGCGGCAGCGTTGAGCTGCTCGCGGATAATTTCGACGGTAAATGGATCGATCGTCATTTTTAGGGATTCTCTCGATGGAATTCGGACCGGTTTTTAATGAAACAGCCCCCAGGCTGACACTTCTTCCTCCGGCGGCGCCTCGCTACCCCACATGCGACTTGGAAACCAGCCATAGCGCTGCGCCAGCTCGGCCAGAAATTCGGCGTATTTAAACGGCGCCAGGACGGCGTCGATCACCGGTACTCGCAGTTCTTTTTGCATTTGCTCGTGGAAACCATATTCGGCGGTGCAGCCAAGGATGATCACCTCTGCGCCATCCTCCTGAACTGCTTTGCGGCCTTCGCTGAGAAGACAGTCGCAGGTGCGCTGGTGGTCAACCTGGAAATCGTGCACCCCAAGTTCGACCGGACGCATAGATACCAGCCGGTGACCGTGACCATACAGGCGCACGTTTTCGCTCATCTTGGGGATCCACTTGCGGCGCCCTACCAGAACAGAGAAAGTGTTGCCCAGGTTGCTGGCGATAGCAGTCGCCGAATGGCAGGGTGCCGTGACTATGGCTCGTTTAGAGACTTCGCGTGCTTCGCGCAGGCCAATATCGTAGAAACAGCCTATGACGATGGCATCATATTGGCCAGCAGCGTGGTAGGCCAGCCGCACGATATCTGCCAGGACCAGCGCTTCATAAGCGTGATACTCCAGGTGGCGCGGCCGGTCACCAGGCAGCGAAACCACCTCCACCTGGGTGTCCTGGCGCCGAGCTTTGTCCAACAGTCGATAGGTATCGGCGTCAAAAATCTCTGTGCCGACCGGGTTAATCCATAAAATGCGCATACCAGCCATCCTCGTCCTTCTCTACACAGCTTTTTCAATGTGCAAGAAACCATATTCGTCTCGGGAGATCTGTTGGCCCGGGAAGACAAGCGTGGTGGAAGCCGGCTCTTCCACCACCAAGGGACCCTTAACAGCCAGGCCGATGGGAAACAGATCGCGCTCGTAAATACTCGCCTGATGGAAGCCAAGCTCGTCAAAATTGACCAGGCGGCTACCCTTGCGGGACTCTTCCAGGCTTCCGACCTTGCCGTTAAGAGGTCTCAGCGGGGGCTTCTTGACCTTCCCCAGCGACGTAAGGTGGTAGTTGACCACCTCAATTGCCGATTCAAGGCGGAAGGTGTACGAGCGTTCGTGCAGCTGGTGGAAGCGCTCGTTGATCTCCGGTATCAATTCAGCGCTAATCTCACGGACCGGCAGGGGCACCTTGACGGTGTGCTCCTGACCAAGGTAACGCATGTCCGCGAAGCGCTGGAAGACGATTTCCACCGGCGCAACGTGCTGGGCAGCCATGTCGTTGCTCGCCTGGGCTTCCATGGCCTTGAAGATGGCTTCCATGCTGGTCGGGTTGACCAGATCGGTACGAGCAATGATGGTCCGGATGTAATCCTGGCGCAGGCCTGTCACCAACATGCCCCAGGCGGAGAAGACGGCAGGGTTGACCGGAATAACGGCTTTCTTCACCTGCAGCTCATGCATCAGCGCTGCGGCATGCAGGGCACCTCCACCGCCGAATGCTACCAGGATGAACTCACGTGGATCGTAGCCGCGCCGAACCGAGACCAGCTTGAGGGCGTTGACCATGTTGGCATCCGCCAGGCGGATGATGCCTATCGCCGCCTGCTCGACGTCTACCTTAAAGGCTTCCGCGATCGGCTTCAGGGCGGTTCTTGCCTCATCAACATCCAGGGGGATTTCGCCTCCCAGGAAGTAACTGGGGTTGATCCGTCCCGCGACCACGTTGGCGTCGGTCACCGTCGGCGCAGTGCCACCCCCGCCGTAGCAGGCCGGTCCCGGATCGGCCCCTGCGCTAACCGGCCCGACATGCAGCGCGCCCGCTTTATCCACCCAGGCGATCGAACCTCCGCCTGCGCCGATCTCGACGATGTCGACGGTTGGCGCCAGGATCGGATAGCCGGCGAATTCTCGGCGGTATTCGATCTTGTAGCCGGTGGTGATGCGGGGCGTGTTGCCTTCCACAAGAGAGGTCTTGGCAGTAGTCCCGCCGATATCGAGCGAAATGACGTTGGCTTCGCCGAGCAATTCGCCGATCACCGCCGCGCCGATTACCCCGGCCACTGGACCGGATTCAACCAGGTTAATCGGCGCCTGCTCGCCACGCTCGAAGGTGGCAGTGCCCCCGTTGGACTGCATCACGTAGTAAACCTTACCCATCCCCAATTTAGCCAGGTCGTTTTCCAGGTTGGTCAGGTAATAACGGGCTGTCGGTCGCACGTAGCTGTTTAGGACGGCAGTGTTGGTGCGCTCATACTCACGCCATTCCTGCGTGATGTGGTGGGATAGCGTGACGGGGATGGCGGGCCATACTTCGGCGATGATCTTTCCGCACTGCACCTCGTGATCCGGATTGGCATAGGAATGCAGGAAGCACACCGCAATTGCTTCCACGCCTTCCTTTTTGCATTGCTCGACGACCTGGCGCACATTATCAGCGTTCAATGGTTCCAGCTCCTGGCCTCTGTAATTTACCCGCTCCGGCACTTCAAAGCGCAAATAGCGCGGGACGAACGGCTCGGGCTTCGTGTAAACCATGTTGTACATATCAGGCCGGTTGGCGCGCTGGATTTCCAGCACGTCGCGAAACCCCCGGGTGGTAATCAGGGCGGTCCTGGCGCCTCTGCGCTCGGTGAGCGCATTGATGATAATTGTCGAGCCGTGTACAAAGAAACTGGTACGGGGCACATCCAGCACAGCCCGGAGAAGGGTGTCGGTCACCCCTTCAGCGAAGTTGCGCGGTGTTGTGGGTGCCTTGGCAACCCCAACTTCCCCGGTCGCCTCGTCGAGGTACACCAGGTCTGTAAAGGTGCCGCCGATATCGCTTGCTACACGCACGAAACTCCC
>DATCIL010000431.1:0-2802 GCA_036507795.1 Anaerolineales bacterium
TGGGCCGATACAGTATCAACTAAACAGAGTCGGCGGCGAAAATCCGGACGCAACTATTTGCCTGTGTACCGGATCAGCATCAGATTGTCTTTGTGGCTGATCTCCATATGCGAGAGAAAGGTAAGCGATCCAGCAACCCCGTCATTCCCCTGAATCGATAAAACTGCCAGGGTAGTCTTCTTTTCAACAAGGAGACTATCATGACAGAGTCCGAAAAATTAACCAAGCAGCAACGCTACTGGCTAACGCATATCCAGGCAAGCCATGACAACCAACAATCGCTGAAAGTCTACGCCAGAGAGCACGGATTGAATATCACGTCAATGTACGATGCGAAGAAGCAACTCAAGCGCAAGGGCATACTGGAAGACACCAGGCCACAGCGATTCGTTCGTGTGACAACACCAGTAGTAATGCAGCCCGTAGCTTCTTGCCGGGTGTTGCTGGTCAACGGCACGGTGGTGGAGTTGTCTTGTGGGATTGAAGAAATTGGGAGGGTGTTGGAAACGGCGGCACGTCTGGGATGATGCGTCCATCCAATAACATACCGGTGGTCTACGTGTGTGTGGCGCCGGTGGATTTCCGCAAGCAGATCGATGGTCTGGCGGCGCTGGTGCAAGCGGTGTTGTTACTAGATCCGTTTTCCGAACAATTATTTGTGTTCACCAATCGTCGCCGCAACCGGGTGCGGATATTGTATTGGGAGCGTAGCGGTTTTGTGCTGTGGCACAAACGTTTGGAGCGTGAGCGATTCCACTGGCCGCGAGGGGAGAGTGATGTGGTGAACTTAACAGGACAGGAGCTGAATTTTCTGCTGGATGGTTATGACTTGCGTCGTTGGCGTGGACATCGGCGCTTGCACTATGAGGCGGTGGTCTAAGACCGTTGATCGGGTATTTACTACCGTTGATCGGGAAGTACTGGCAGCTCGGATCGGGGTGCGTTATGTTAGCCGTCATGTCCGATACAACACTGAACTTACCCAATGACATCGATGCCTTAAAGGCGATGGTGCGAAACCAGGCAGCCGCACTAGCCGAGCAAGAAGCGGCGCTGGCCCATCACAACACTACCATTGAACAGTTAAAGGAGCAGGTTCGTTTGTTATTGTCACAACGTTTTGGGAGAAGCAGTGAGCGGTTGGTGTCGGATGGACAACTGGGTTTATTCAACGAAGCCGAAGCGGGTGTGAATGATGAGGAGGCGACTGCAGCCGAGTCCAGCGAGACTGCCACCGTGGCAGTGACCGCCCACCGGCGCCAGCGTGGTGGCCGGCGCCCCCTGCCCGAGCATTTGGAGCGTGAAGACATCGTCTATGAATTGGCAGCATCCGAGCGGGTGTGTCCGCACGATGGCAGTGCATTGGAAGTGATCGGCGAGGAGACCAGTGAGCAGTTGGATATCGTGCCAGCGAGTGTCCGGGTATTACGTCATCGCCGACTGAAATATGCCTGCCCTTGTTGTCAGCAACATGTGCGCACGGCAACCATGCCAGCCCAACCGATCGAAAAAAGCCAGGCGAGCCCAGGGTTATTAGCCTATGTGGCGGTATCGAAATATGCCGATGCCCTGCCGTTGTACCGGCAGACGCAGATGTTCGACCGGATCGGGGTGGCGTTGCCGCGCCAGACCTTGAGTCAGTGGATGATCCGCAGCGGTGAGTTGGTGCAGCCGCTGGTGAACCTGCTGCGTGACCGGTTATTAGACAGTCCCTATGTGCAGATGGATGAGACCACGGTGCAAGTGCTGAAAGAGCCGGGCAAGACGGCGCAATCGACCTCCTATCTGTGGGTACAGCGCAGTGGCGATGCGGACAAACCGGTGGTGTTGTTTGATTATGATCCGTCGCGTAGCGGGTCGGTCCCGCAGCGCTTGCTGGGTGAATTCAGCGGCTATTTACAGACCGACGGTTACGACGGGTATAACGCGGTGGTCAGCGCCAATGGTATCACGCAGCTTAACTGCTTTGCCCATGCCAGGCGGCGATTTACCGATGCCTTAAAAGCCGCAGGCCTGGATCCCAATAAACTGCCGGATAAACCACCGGACAAGGCCCGGCGCACCTTCAAAGGCTTGGGTTTTATCCGCCATTTGTATGCCATTGAGCATCGCATTAGAGAACATCCGCCCGATCAACGTTATGCTGTGCGCCAGGCCGAGAGTGTCCCCGTGCTGAAATGCCTGCGTGCCTGGCTTGATGACACACTACCGAAAGTCTTGCCTAAGGCACCGCTGGGGCGGGCGCTGGCTTATCTCGATAAATATTGGATGGGACTGGTGCGCTACTGCGACGACGGTCGGCTGGCGATCGATAATAATCTTTGTGAGAATGCCATCCGACCTTTTTGTGTTGGCCGTAAAAACTGGTTGTTCTCAGACACCGTGCAGGGCGCCAGGGCCAGCGCCAATCTCTATTCCCTTATCGAGACCGCCAAGGCGAATGGACTGGAGCCTTATGCTTACCTGCGTTACGTGTTCACCGAATTGCCCAAAGCCACATCCGTTGAGCAAATTGAAGCGCTGTTGCCTTATCGTCTCAAAGAACAAAACCTCGACAGCACCTGATCCATCGCTGTCAAGTCCTGGGGTTTATGGAGCGCTTACGATTCCCGGATTTCGCTGCGCTACATCCGGGCTACGATATGTTGATGAATCGCAAGGATAAGATGTGATCAATAGCCCTCCGGGAGATGGCTGCATGGATGCAGGCGGTTGAAAATGTCGGGAACTGATTTTCCAGGGCCGGGGTGAGAGCGAGGATGCCTAATATTTTAGCACCCCCTCGTCCTCGCCCCCGCAAGC
>DATCIL010000432.1:0-2788 GCA_036507795.1 Anaerolineales bacterium
CGATGAAAATCACCTCCGGTCGCAGGGAGCAGATTTTCCCCAGGAAATTCTCGGGGACATCGCCAGCGTCGAGCAGCTGCGCGCCCACTCTGCCCTGCAGAGCCGCGATCAGCCGCGGGCCAAGGCCATCGTCGCCGCACATCTCATTGCCGATCCCCACGACCAGCAGCCGCTTGCCCTCGAATCTGCGGTGTAATTGCAGAAAAAACTCGTAGGTGTTTTCCATGAGATTAAATCAAGCACGATTGTGAAAGTATTCACAATCCCATGCCAAAAAAAATATAGGAATTTCAAATTCCGCTTGTATTGTATGGTTTAAAAAAGGGTATGTCAAATGACGTTTGGGGATGTATTTTTCATGTAGAATGTCATATATCTATCGATAATTCCCAAAAAGCGGAAAATGGGGTTTAATTGACCCTCATGGATCGATCCGGCTCAAGCAAAACACTCTTGTCTTCAATGCAGAAAATATTCCCTGCGGTTCGCTTTGAATTTCCTGCGCGATCGGTACCGCTGGCCCTGATCCTCACGTGCATGGCTGCCTTTGGTACGTTGATACCCGCGCTGGGTTTCTACCAGGACGATTGGCACCCGGTTTATTATGGCTACGCCCGCGGTCTCTCGAGCATCTGGGAACTCTTTGCCTATGACAGCCGGCCCTTCGCTGCCGTCATCTATTGGATTGCTTTCCCCATAATCGGTTACAAACCGCTGCACTGGCACTTGCTCGCCTTGTCCCTGCGGACGCTGACCGTCCTGTTTACCTGGCTAACCCTGCGGGATGTCTGGCCGGATCACAAGCGGGAAATTACCTGGGCCGCGCTGCTGTTTGCCGTCTATCCGCTTTTTCAACTTCAGCCCCTGTCCTTAATCTATACGATTCATTGGACCGGCTTCCTGCTCTTCTCGATCTCCATCTGGGCGATGGTCCGATCCCTGCGCGATCCCCGGCGTTTCTGGGCCTTTGCGCTGCTGGCTCTCGTCGCCAATGGGCTGCATCTCATCCTCTTGGAATATTTCGCCGGGGTGGAGCTGGCCCGTCCGCTGATCCTGTACCTGCTTCTGCGCGACAAAGAGGAGACATTCGGCCGGCGCATCGGCGCGGTCTTTAAATACTGGTGGCCATATCTCCTGGTATTGCTGGCGTTCGGCGTTTACCGCGTCTTCTTCCTCCCCGGTCCGGAGAAGGGCTCGGTCGGCAACCAGCCCACCCTGATCTTCGAATTCTTCCAGTCGCCCCTGCAGACAACCATTGACCTGGTGCAGATGGCCCTTCAGGACACGATCGCCATACTGTACTCGGTCTGGCACGCGGTCATCGACCCGGAAGTCTTTGCGTTTACAACGCCGGCGAACCTCAAAACCCTGGCGGTTGTTCTGCTGGCAGCAGCCGTGCTGTTTATTTACCTTTCAAATTTACGGTTTGAGACTGCGGACATTCTGAAGACCAAAGGTAAATGGGCCAGGGCGGCCCTTTTCCTGGGGCTGGTGATGACGATCCTGGGCCCGCTGCCCGCCTGGATCACCGGTCAATCCATTACCACAGACAACCCCTTGTGGAGCGGGCGCTTTGGGCTGGCCTCCATGGCCGGCGCCAGCCTTGTCGTCGTGGCCCTGCTGGAAGCCCTGGTCGCCAACATGCGCGCTCGCCTGGCCATTTTGAGCCTGCTGGTGGGGTTTTCGATTGGCTGGCACGTGTTCAACACCAACGAGTTCCGCCACTCCTGGTTCAAACAGACTGATTTCTACTGGCAGCTGCGCTGGCGCGCCCCCTATATCCAACCCGGCACGGCGCTGCTTTCCAGCGGCGAGATATTCCCCCGCATGGGCGAATATCCGACCGCTTTCGCGCT
The DNA here is from genome assembly GCA_036507795.1 of Anaerolineales bacterium. Classification (GTDB taxonomy): domain Bacteria; phylum Chloroflexota; class Anaerolineae; order Anaerolineales; family UBA4823; genus DASQQR01. Next base: position 1,857 of record DATCIL010000432.1, read on the forward strand.
GAGCACCCTTTATCCCAAAACGCAAGATTCCAGCGCTCTGAACTACTACTTCTTCAGCCTTTCCAGGCATTTCGATACCGAGCGGGAGGACCTGATCCGCGGCATGCGGCTGCGCAAGGTCGCTTATTCTTCAGTCTTCTCGGGGGACAGCCGTAACAGCCTGCTGATATTCTACGAACCGGAGAATTACGAATGCCTGTGGGTGCTGCGCCCGCAGGACGCCCAAATTCGGGTCCTGCCCGAGATCACGCGGGAGGTGGCCGTGATCTCCAACGTGGACCGCATCCAGCCGGAGTCACCCAGAGCTCAGCCACCGCCTGTGGAGATTTTTGGACAGGAACCAGCCCACAACTGGTGCTTTTACTACCAGAAAGCCGACCTGGCCCGCCAGCAAGGGGACTGGCAGGTGGTGGTCAGCCTGTGGGAGGAGGCCGCTGCGAAGGGCCTGAGCCCTGGCAATGGGGTAGAGTATTTGCCGTTCATCGAGGGCTTTGCTCGGACAGGTGGCTGGGAAACTGCCGGGCAGATGACATTCACGGCAGACGAGAGCGCCCGGGTGATGGCGCCCATCCTGTGCGCCACCTGGCAGCAGATCGAGCAGGACACACCATCTTCCGATGGGCGTAACCGCGTATTGGGACAAATCTACGCTCAGTTGTGTCCGGCAACTGGATAATCAACTGATCTTTCGCCAATTTTGATCTTGGAGTTTGAAACCACAGATTTACACCGATAAACACCGATTCCTTGTCAGAAATCTGGTTAGAATCAGCCAGTATCTGTGTATATCTGTGTTTATCTGTGGTTGATTTCGAAAAACGGCGAAACTCGAGTGATTTAAAAAAGGCGGGGGCCTTGAGAGACCCCGGCCAGTTTGGGAAGGTGGATTGGCAACCCGGTGCGATGCGTTGAAGTATGTTCGTTGAGGTGTG
>DATCIL010000433.1:0-3463 GCA_036507795.1 Anaerolineales bacterium
CCGCTGGTTCTACTGGGACGGCTCGCCGGAGTTGCTGTTTACCGAGAACGAGACCAACAGCCGCCGGATATTCGGGAGTGATAATGCCGAGCCCCGCGTAAAGGACGGCATCAACGAATTCATCGTCAACCGCAACAAGGACGCCGTTAAATCCGTCGGCTCGGGCACCAAATCGGCGCTCCCCTACACAAATATCGTGGCGCCCGGAGGATCGGTTCTGGTTCGTATGCGCTTGAGCGACAAAGAGATCTTGCAACACCACCCCATCACGGATGATTTCGAGCTCAAGTTCGCCGACCGCAAGAGTGAAGCTGAAGAATTCTACCGATCGGTTATTCCCGAAGCGATCAACGCAGAACGGAAAAACATCATGCGCCAGGCGCTGGCCGGGCTACTCTGGAGCAAGCAATACTATGGCTACCAAGTGGAGCGCTGGCTGAGGGGCGATCCGGGGAGCCCGGAGCCGTCCCCAGAGCGTTTGCAGGGTCGCAATATAGACTGAGAGCACCTTTACAATGCCGATGTTATTTCCATGCCGGACAAGGGGGAAGATCCCTGGTATGCGTCCTGCGATCTAGCGTTCCACTGCATCGCTATGGCGCTGGTCGACGCGGATTTTGCCAAAGAGCAACTCATCTTCACAACTCCAGATCTCTACCCGTGTTTTTAGCGGGGCGAGGAAAATCGAGTGACCCATTTCTGAAGTTGCACGAGCTGTGGTTGTGGGGCAATTTGAGCCATGCCACAACTGCAACTACCCATTTTTCCTGAAGGCGTAACCCACATCACTAACGAAAATGCTTTCCAATGTAAGGACGACATAGTCACTTACTTCTACGGGCATTTACCGGTCTTGCAGCACGGCAAGGAGGACCTGAAGTGTTTTCGGTTTTTTACCAGCCAGTTGATAATTAGTGGCAGTGTTCGGCAAGCAGACATAGTGCGCGCTTTTGCTGTTCCGCGAGTCACCGTTAAACGCTACGTCAAGCTGATGCGCCAGCGGGGGGCGAAAGGCTTTTTTGTTGCGCCACGGCGGCGCTCGGCTTCTGTGCTCAAGGGTGAGGTCGGCAGCCGTGCACAAGGCTTGTTAGACGCTGGAAAGAGCGTGCCCGAGGTGGGGCGGGAACTGGATGTGTTGTCCAACACGTTGCACAAAGCGATTCGCTGTGGGCGACTCCATAAGGCCAAGATCGAGCCCACAGTCACAGAGGTTGTGGTTAGCACCAAGAGCCATCGCAGTGAGGCAGACAGTGCTGCCGAAATGGGCTATGCCACGACGCGCCCTTTGGAGCGGGTGGCAGCGGCACTGGGACAATTGGAGGCAGCGCCGATTAAGTTTGAGCCGGTGCTGGACGTTCCAAGCGGTGGTGTATTGTTGGCCCTGCCAGCGCTGCTGGCCAATGGACTGTTGAACCACACGCGTGACTTGTATGCTCTGCCCAAGGGGTTTTATGCAATCGAGAGCATTTTTGTTTTGTTGGCGCTGATGGCGCTGGCGCGGATCAAGTCGATCGAACAGTTGCGTTATGTGGCGCCGGGGGAGTGGGGAAAAATTCTGGGATTGGATCGGATCCCGGAGGTACGCACTATGCGGGAAAAACTGACCACGCTATGCAACGAGCCTGGACGGGCGGCCCGTTGGAACACGCAACTGGCCGTGGACTGGATGACGGCCGACCCCGAGAGTGCCGGGGTCTTTTATGCCGACGGCCACGTGCGGGTCTACCACGGCCGTCTCACCCAGCTGCCACGCCATTATGTGGCCCGCCAGAGGCTGTGTTTGCGCAGCACCACGGATTTCTGGATAAACGCCCTGGATGGCCGACCGTTCTTCCTGGTAACCAAGGAGGTCGATCCGGGACTGTTGTCGGTGTTGCGCTCGGAGTTGGTACCGTGGTTGGAAAGAAATCTCCCTGCCAAGGCGGACCCAGCTGAGGGAAACAACGATTCCCTGCAAACCCGCTTCACCCTAGTCTTTGACCGCGAAGCTTATAGCCCGAGCTTTTTCCGGGAGATGAAAGACAAGCAGATTGCCGTTTTGACCTACCACAAGTATCCGGGGGAGGATTGGGCTTTAGAAGAGTTTGTTGAGCGCCAGGTAGCTCTGGTCAGTGGCGAGGTGGTCTCCATGAAATTGGCGGAGCGCGGGACACAGTTACCGGGCAAGCTCTGGGTGCGCGAGGTGCGCAAACTCACGGCCAGCGGACATCAGACGGCGATTCTCAGCACGGATGACCACACGGAATTTACCTCGCTGGCAGCTTCGATGTTCGCGCGCTGGTGTCAGGAAAACTTTTTCAAATATATGCGCGAACACTTCAATCTAGACAGATTAGTGGAGTATGGCACTGAAGCCGTTCCTGATACCATCCGCGTGGTCAACCCGGCCTGGCGCAACCTGGACGGGCAGATCCGCAAAAAGAACGGGCAATTCGGGCGCCAATTGGCTGCATTTGGAGAACTGAGCTTAGAAGGGAAACTCACCAATGCCGGGGTGGAAAGTTATCAGAAGCGCCAAGGCGAGCTACAAGAGAATATCGCCCACCTGCGCCGGGAAATCGATCAACTCAAAGAAAAGCGCAAGCAAACGCCACATCACATTACCGTTGGGGAGTTGCCAATGGAAGATCGCTTCGATCGCCTACGCACCGAGAAAAAACGTTTCGTCGATACGATCAAATTGATTGCCTACCGGGCGGAAACCAACATGGCGTACCTATTACGCCAGCATATGTCGCGCACTGACGATGCACGCTCTTTGTTGCGCCAGGTCTATGAAACCGAAGTCGATATCGAACCCGATCTTGTGGCCAAAACTTTGACTGTGAACTCACACCATATGACGCAGGCGGCCCATGATGGCGCCATCAGTCAGCTCTGCGAAGAACTCAATGCCACCGAGACGATCTTTCCAGGTACCGATTTGAAGCTTGTCTACAAACTGGGCTCATCCCAAATTCCTCCAGATCAGGCGGTGTGAAGTTAGGCCTGTCGGGGTTCATCAACTGAACCATAAACCGACCAGGCTCCAATTTGAGTCGCCCCCGGGCACTCCTGCCGAACAGGTGAATAGATTGCCCGCTTGGACTCCAAGCCTATCGCCTTCGCATCGCGGGCAAAACCGCTCCGGAAGCACTCCGCCCCATTCCCACGACCATCTGCTACCTAGCGAGTATCGACGAGAACTCCTTTTATTCCCATTTCTGCCAGACGAGTCCCCTCAAGTATCCCAAAGTTTGGAAAAGGACCGGTCTGTGCGACAGCAAATAGCTGACCCTTTTGCTTTCGCCATTGGTATTTTTCTTGCGTTCATACTAGTGGCACAAGTTCATGGTGGGCGTGGCTTGCAAGCCGGGCTTTCAAAATCCAGCACCCACGTTGATCTCTAATGGGTCGACGCTGTTCACCCGGGCTATTCCGACACCCACGCCAGCAAAAAAGGGATCTCATCCACGTCAACTTT
>DATCIL010000434.1:0-1153 GCA_036507795.1 Anaerolineales bacterium
GTTCCCCTCGATCACAAGCTGGAAGACCTCGCGCTCGCGGTCGGTGAGGTTGGCATGGAGCCCCCCAGGCCTTTGTCTGCTCGTCTCGACGTAAAGATCGATGGCCGGCTGGGCGACTTTGGGACTCAAGAAGCGCTTGCCCGCGGCCACCTCGTACACCGCCTGGATCAGGTCGGTTGGCGTGGAATCCTTGAGAACATAGCCCGCGGCGCCATTTTTTAGCGCTTCCACGACAAAGGCTTCAGTGCTGTGCATGGAAAGGATAATAACGCGAGTATGAGATGAAGACTGGGTTACCTGCTTTGTCAGGTCTAAACCATTGAGGCCGGGCATGCTTACATCGGCCACCAGGATGTCGGGTTTGAGCTGTTTGACCAAACGAAGCCCCTCCAGGCCGTCTCCGGTCTCGCCGATGACCTGAAGATCTGCTTGCGCTTCGAGTAGCACCCGCAGGCCCTGGCGCACCACCGGGTGATCGTCGGCTAAAAGGATGGTTATCGGTTTTGATCTCTCAGCCATTGGATTCTTACCTCAGAAATGTTGGACAAAACGACTGCAAGAAATTTTATCGCGCCAAGACGCCAAGCACGCAAAGAAAGATTCCTGCTTATCCGGTTGCTTCCCAAATGTGAATCTGCGACCATTGCGGCACTGTGCTCGCCAAGCTCCCGTTGGGAACTAACCGGATAAGGGTTGAAAGATTATTACTTATTTCTCCGAATCTTGGCGCCCTTTGCGGCTTTGCGCGAGACACAGCTTTTCCGATCTCTTCTTCATCCGAACATTTCAAATATCTTTGGCTAGTCTTCAGCCAGTCGCCAGTAAGCATTTGGGGAAATGTTAAATCCTTGTATTCACGCATCCTGCTGCGTTCTGTCCTTTTCCTGCCTACTGCTCACTGCGTACTGTTTTCTTGCCCATAGCCAGCGGCAGTTCCACCGTGATGCTCGTGCCGGCGGCGGGCGCTGATGTTATTGTTAGGCTGCCGCCCAATGAAGCGACCCGCTCGCGCATGCCGGCGAGACCTACGCCGGAAGCATTCGCCAGGGTTGCGGTCGGATCAAACCCCGCGCCCTGATCAGAAATTTCTATGCCGAGCCCACTCTGATCGGCCCATAACGTTACGGTTGCCTCGTGGACCTGGGCGTGGCGC
>DATCIL010000435.1:0-1663 GCA_036507795.1 Anaerolineales bacterium
GCTCAACACGGCGTTGATTCCCGCCATAATGCCCTGTGCCGCCGCTTCTTCATAGCCCGTGGTGCCGTTGATCTGCCCCGCATGATAGAGCCCCTTCACCAGCTTGGTCTCCAGTGAAGGGTAGAGTTGGGTCGGCTCCACATAGTCGTATTCAATGGCGTAGCCTGGACGCATGATCTCAGCCTGCTCTAATCCTTCGATGGAACGGACCATCTCGATCTGGACGTCGAGCGGCAGACTCGTGGAGAGCCCATTCGGGTAGATTTCTACCGTGTCCAAGCCTTCCGGCTCGAGAAATACCTGGTGCCGCCCTTTATCCGCGAAACGGACTATCTTGTCTTCGATCGAGGGACAGTACCGGGGGCCACGGCTCTTAATGATCCCCGAATACATGGGCGAACGGTGCAGGGCTGAGCGGATAATCTCGTGCGTCCTGCTGTTGGTATAAGTAATATGACAAGGAATCTGCTTTTGGATAATTTTCTCTGTGGAAAACGAAAACGGTACCGGCGGATCATCTCCATCCTGAGCCTGCAACCTGGAATAATCGATGGTCCGGCGGTCAAGCCGGGGGCAGGTGCCGGTCTTCAGCCTGCCGATGCTAAATCCGATCTCGGCGAGAGACTCGCTCAGCCCCTGAACAGAAAAATCGCCGGCCCGACCGGCCGCGTAATTCCTTGTTCCTACATGAATAAGCCCCTTCAAGAATGTCCCGGTTGTGAGGATCACTCTTTGGCCATAAAAAATCTCCCCAATCTGCGTTTCGACCCCCTGTACTTCTTCTCCGGCGACCAGAAGGCGCTCTACGCTTCCCTGCCGCAATGTCAGGTTCGAGCAATTCTCAAGCACTCGCTTCATCCGCTGGCGGTATAGCGCCTTATCCGCCTGCGCTCTGGAGGCGCGTACCGCAGGCCCTTTTTTGGTGTTGAGCGTGCGAAACTGTATGCCAGTTTCATCAATGGCCCGTCCCATCTCACCACCCAAGGCGTCGATCTCTTTAACCAGATGGCCCTTGCCGATCCCTCCTATGGCCGGGTTACAGGACATCTGGCCGATGTGATCCAGATTTAGAGTAAGCATCAGCGTCCTGCAGCCCATACGGGCAGCAGCCAATGACGCTTCAATCCCGGCATGCCCGGCGCCAACAACTATGACATCGTACGCTTTTTCTCTTGCGCTCATGGCCTTTGTTTCACGTGGAACAAAATCTGCTTTATAAAGCTATTTGATTTATAATTAGCTATTTTCCTATACAAAATTCATTAAAAACACGTTCTAAAATATTATCGTTTGTAACCACGCCGATGACTTCCTCAAGCGCCTCTTTGGCTTCCTGGAGATCAACCGCAACCATTTCCGCCGGCAAACCCCGGCTCAGCGCCGCAACCACCTCCACCAAAGACTTCTCCGCGCACTCAAGCGCGGCTTTATGACGCAGGTTGGTAATCACCACGGCCTGTTCAGTGTCGATTCCGAGGAGAAGCTCTCGTAAATCATGCTTCAGCCTATCCAACCCTTCTCCGAGCTTGGCCGAGACCGATAGGGCTGCCTTACCGTCAAGGAGCGCCCGCGCCTTTTCCAGATCCAGCCGCCGGGGAAGATCGCTCTTGTTCACTATCACCAGCCCCTTTTTTCTCCTGACCATCTCGAGGATCACGCGATC
>DATCIL010000436.1:0-1568 GCA_036507795.1 Anaerolineales bacterium
AACGCGGCTTTTAGATGGGGATTCTCGAAATATTTGCCAATGTTGTCGTAGTGTTTGACCAGCGCCTTTAATCTGAACAGCAGCGGCAGGTTCTGCGGGCTGAAGTACTCCAGCAGATTGTAGAAATTGCGCCCGACGAAACGTTGCAGGGACAGGTTGTAATGCAGGTGGCCCTCCGAGAGGTATCTGAGGAAACCGCCAAAGCTGCCCGGTTCGATCGCTTCCAACTGCGCCTGCATGTCGTTTAGATCGGCTGTCAGGGATAACTGCATGCCGTCGTCGAAGCGGATGCAGTAAGTTGGGTCTATCCGTTGCAAGTCAAGGTGGTCCTGCATGCGCTCGCCCAGCGCGCTATACGTCTCGGCAAAGATCTCCGGCATCAGGAAAAGCGTCGGTCCGATATCGAAGCGATGCCCATCCCGGGTCATCTGGTCGCAGCGGCCCCCGGGTCCGGCGTTCTTTTCAAGTACGGTAACTTCATAACCCTGGCGGGCCAGCCGTGCCGCTGTCGCAATGCCCCCCAGCCCGGCGCCGATAATCAAAGCAGTTTGTCTTGATGCCATGTAGTCATCCTCTTTCGCAATATTCCTATCCTGTATTACGTACAAATGATAAGAAAAAACCTCTCCGCACGCATCATGCAACTGGAGAGGTTTTCCACTGGTCGGTTGGCGTGTATTTTCCCTGGTCATTTGACCAGGATGGAATCTTCTTGCTTACCGCTGCTGCAACAGCCAGATAATCCGGTCGTACGAAACCACGTAATGGATCAGCACGACGATGGCGAAGATTAACCCCCAGTTTCCTCGACCCGCCGCATAAAACGCCCAGGTGCCTGCCGCGAAATACACCAGTTCAAACAGGAGCCGCAGCCACCCCGGAACCGCCACCGGTGCATCCCCGGGATCACCGGGCACCCGGAACGTCCCCCACAGGACCGCGGCAATCAGCGGCAGCCCGATAGCCCAGGCGTACCGCGCCAGTCCAGAGTGCTGCGTCCATCCCCAATAAGCCAGTGCAAACAGGCCCACCAGCTCCAGGATAAAGCGCAGCGCCAGATTGACTGGATGGTTAGCCATATCTTCCTTTCTGCTCTTTACCCTCCGTGGGATCGCTCTTTGGGCAGCTTTGGGATCAGCCAGGCCAGGAAAGCGTCAGAAGAACGCGTCTGCATCAACACCCGCCCTGGACCGGTCAGGTCAACCACCAGGCCTTCCCCGCTGAACAGCGTGGATTTCATCCCGCCAACCCGGCGCACTTGAAAGCCCATTCCATCGGTGAAGGCGACCAGGTGGCCGGTGTCCACCGTGTAGCGCTGCCCGTTCGCCAGGTTCATCTCGTGGATTGCGCCAAACGAGGAGAGCAGCAGCTCCCCCCGGCCCTGCGCTCGCAGCATGATTAAACCTTCCGATGCAAAGAAGGTCTTAGCGCCGCCCCACTTCGTGTCCACCTCGATGCCTGTCTCCGAAGCCACGTAGGAGCCGGACTGTACCAGAAGACTCTCGTTTTGCAGGTTCAGGGTGAACAGGTCGCCGGGCAAAGCCGGCGCGACGCTGATCTCGCCGCCG
>DATCIL010000437.1:0-4720 GCA_036507795.1 Anaerolineales bacterium
TCCCGGCAGAGACATTAACTGCGGTCAAGCGCATTGTGGAACAATATCTGCCGGGCATGCAGGACGCAGAAGTTCTGTTTGCTCAGGAACATGGCTTCTGCCGCGGAGACAATCACACCTGTCCAACCTCGCAATTAGGGGTCAGGCCAAAACCGGCGGACAGACCACGACGCAGCGTGGTTACGTTGAGCAAACAGATCCAAACAGCTCTCCACAGCACCGGGCGCCCAGCGGATTTGGGCACCACGGCAGAAGCGGGCTCCGGACAAGTGCACTGGCACTACGCCCGGCTGACGTTGGACCAGGACGGCAAAATCGTAAAAATGGCCGTTTCCCGGTGATCACATTGCCGAGATAGGGCTTGTAATTGGGACGCGGATGCGCGCGGATTTCGCGGAAAATTTTCTGTTTGGCGTGGCCGTTCACGCCCAGGTAATGCTTTTACGGCAGTTGTCGAAGACCTTGCGGCGAAAGTCGGGTTTGGGGCCGAAATTTAACAACAACCCGACCTCATAGGGCGTCGCCCGGAGATAATTCAACAGCTGGGCCGCATGCTCCTCGGTGATCCGCGCTCCCGCCTTAAGTTCCACCAACACCGCATTTTCAACCAGCAGATCCGCACAGTACTCCCCGACAATCTTCCCATGAAAGTACACCGCGATCCTTGCCTGTTGTTGGACATTTAACCCCAGGCCGCGCAGGGCAATCCCAATCGCATTCTCGTACACCTTCTCGAGAAAACCATACCCCAACTCCGGATAAACAATCTTAAAAAAGGCATGCAGAATCTTATCCGTGATATCCCTATGCTTCAATACAACCTGATTATTCACATCCAACTCCCTCCATATCCCCTCCGAGTTCCTCCGCGTTAATCTGCGCTCGTCCGCGTCCTACCCAACTCCCTCCCATTTCCTCCGCGTTAATCCGCGCTCGTCCGCGTCCCCCCAGTTTAACGATAATTCCAGACCAGATAATTATCCATAAGGCACAATTCTTCGCCGCTGAGCACGGACAGACATACTTCATAGGCAATCAGTGAGCCGTTGGGGGCCTCCACCGGCGGTAACTCGAGTGAAGTCTGCCCATCTTCACCGGTCGGCGGAAAATGGTAAGCGTATTGGGTGTTGTCAGGCAGAGTCAGGGTCAATTCCGGCTCACGGTTCATCAGCGGCACGCCATCCTCATAAACGCTCACATTGATAATTTGGGAATCCTTGCTTGAAACGAAAGACTGGCTCTCCCAGACCTGCATTTCAACGTTCTCCAGGGATTGGCTCTTCAGAAATTCATCCTGCCGCTGAGCAAAGAATCGCTCCTTGTATTCAATGCCCAGGGGTGCCGGTTTTAATTGCTCTCCTGGGGCAGCGCCGGTGTCAAAATCCAGGCAGAGGTTTTCAAAACACTGCCGGAAAACGCCATCCTCCAGGGCATAGGCCTCGGTGACTGGCTGCCCGGAAATGGGCAGCCCGCCGTGGCGGGAGAGATAATCATCAAACAAAATCGGGACGTTGTGGCCCAGCTCCCCTTCAATGGGAGAGAAGACCATGAGCGGATCCGGCGAGCGAGCCACGAGCGGCTGGGCAGGCATGCCGAGCAAGCGGACGATCGGCCGGGCAAACACCTGAGGCTCAGCCTGCATCGCAAATACAATAATCGGGGGGAAAAGAGCGCGCAAATCAATGTGTAGCAGGATAGCGCCATTGCTGCGCACTTCCGCGAAGGTATTCACCGGAACAAAGGGCAGCCAAATGCGGAACAGCTCCTCAGAGACGCCAGCTTCACCAGACTGCCGCAGTACCTGCGGAAGCCACAGCCGGAAGGGCAGCTCGATGCCGCGCTCCTGATCCACGCGGATGTCGGTGGCCAGAACCATGTTTTCAAAGATGATCTCGAGCTGGCCTTCCGAATTGATATACGGCTCCGAAATAGTGCGCCCGACGAAAGAAAGACCCAGTTGGGAGATGCGGGAGGAAAACGGTTCCGGCAGGAGGGGACGCAGGGTGGGAATGCCGGCCGGTTCGGGCTGGTAGCGGCAGCGGAAATCGCAGGCGAAAGCCCCATAGGTCAGCAGGTGGACATCCTGGTTGGGATCGGCGTCAAGGATATAAAATCCTACATTTTCAAAATACTGCTCGATGCGGCCCTTATCCGGGTTGTAACGAGCCTCGGTCAGCGGCCGTCCGGCGAAGCGGGCGCCGCCCAGCCGATCATAGAGTGCGGCGAATTCGGCGTGAATAACGTGTCCGTTGACGTAGCGCGAATCGGGAACACCTGGATTGGGCACGGAGGGCTCGGCGATGCCAAACACCAGCCCCAGGGGAGCAAGCCGGTATTGGTCGCCGGATACTGACTCGGTGTCGTAGACCAGCAAAGCCGCTTCGACATATTGTATCTTCAGGCTTCCCGATTCCTGCAATGGCGTCAGGGCCGGACCCAGAGTTTCAAAGCCTCCCAGAGTGGCGTAGAACTCCTCAAAAATTGGATCGACCGGATAGGTATCATCGAGAGCAAAGCGAGTGGGGGAGATTTCCTCGGGGGCGGGCCTACGGTCTTGCGGTAGGTTGCAAGCGACGAGGCTGGCAAGCAGGATAAGGGATATGAGCAAGAAGGACGTCTTGTGCATAAGGGTCAGAGGAGTTCAGTTTTAAGTTATAAGTGATAAGTTAAAAAAGTCAAGAGTTCATGGAAGATTCCAAATCAAGTAATGCTCGCCGATACAAAAAGTCTTGCCATAAACGCCTGTCAGGCAGACCTCATAAGGGATCAGGGTCCCATTCGGGGCCTCAATCGGCGGCAGGGTAAGCGAAGTCATGCCTCGTGAATCCGAGGGAGGGAAGTGAAAGTTTTCAGTATTCCCATCCGGTAGAGTCAGCGTGAGGAGCGGTTCCCGATTTGCCAGGGGCACATCCTGCTCGGTTACAAGTACGTCGATCTCCTGCGGCTGACCGGAGGCCACCATTGCCTGCTTCTCGGTTATATGGATCCGCAGATCCTGGTAGCTTTCCTCAAATTCATCGCGGCGGAAGCTTTCGTAAACCTGTTCTTTATACAACTTTCCCAGCGCAACTGGCCGCAACTTATCCTGGTCAGAGCCGGAAAGATCAAAATCCAGGCAAAGATTCGTGAAGCACTGGCGGAAAACGTTATCTTCAGCAGGGAATACTTCCGTCGCGGGCATGCCGAAAAGATCCCAACCACCATGCTGGAGAATATAGTCGCGGAAATACACTGGCACCGGATGGCCCTGCTTGCCATCTGCAGGGAAACAAACCATCAATCCACCCGCATGGCACTCCCCCATGGGCTGAGCGGGGATCCCGACCATCTCGACGATCGGGCGAGCAAAGGCGTGAGAGGCCCCCTCATAATCGGCCGCAAGGACGACATTTTCAAAAATCACTTCTAGTTTGCCATCAGGGGCCTTGTAAGGCTCTGAGAGCGTCAGGCCTACAAAAGGCAGTCCCAGCATGGATACCTTCGACGCGAACGGTTCAGGCAACGGTGGAGCGTTTTCCGGGATGGCTTCCAGCCGGGGGCGATAACGGCAGTCATAATCACAGGCAAGCACTCCGTAAGCCAACAGGTGAGCTTTCCCATTAAGGTCATCGTCCAGGAGGTAAAAGCCCAGGTTCTCGAAATACTGCTCGATGCGCCTTTTCTCGGGATTATGGCGCGCCTCGGTAAGCGGGCGACCGACGTAGCGGGCGCCACCCAGCGCCTCGTAGAGCGGCAAGAAGTCAGGGTAGATGGTGTGGCCGGAAACAATTCGCTGGCCGGGATCCCGCGGCTCAGGAAGCGGTGGTTCAGAAACTTCAAACCCGCTGGCCAGCGGCGCCAGCCGGTAGCGCTCGCTGGGAGTAGCCTGCGGGTCGTACACCATCAGTCCGCTTTGAACATATTGTTGAATCTGGCCGGCGCTGTGCTGCAGGGGAGAGATGGCGGGACCGAGCGTTTCAAAGCCACCTAAGTAAGTATAAAATTCCTCGAAAATTGGGTCAACTGGATAAGCGCCGGGCGGGGTGTTGGAGGGGCTTGAAGAACCTCCCTGGGCAGCCCGATCGCTGGGGAGGTTGCAGGAGGCAAGAAGAACCGAGAGCGCCGCGAGGAAAAGCGCCTGTTTCAATTTGGGCAGAATTTTATGCGTCATATCCCGTTCGCGATGAATTGATGATGTCCAAGATTTAACCGGAAACCATGCCCTGCTATTCAGATTTCTGAAAGGTCAACCCGGTGACGCTATTATTAAAAGATCAATGTGAAAATTGTAACACCATTGGTACTGCGGTACTGCTAACATATTTGTTAGGTGGACCTCTGCACCCACTACTGGTCCTCTACGCAGTCCGGCTGGCAACGACCCCGCTTAATTCAAGATAAAAAGATGAAAACGGCGAATAGAATTTGGATTGAAACTTCCGGACTGCAAGGTTTCAACAAAACTATTCCATAATATACATTAATTTTTGTTTCTTGTCTACTGGGATTCTTCTTCCACTTCGTAAACGTACGCCCATCCTGCGCCTTTACAAACCGGGCAGAAGTCATACACGTAGCCGTCGCGGCAGGTGCCGCCGCCATTGCCGCTGCAGAAGGCGCATTTCTTTGCAATTTGGGCAACGAGCACGGTCCCGACGCCTTTACAAACCGGACACTTATCGTAGATCTCGCCATCCCGGCAGCGACCGCTGCCATTGCCAGAACAGAAAGCGCAGTTCTC
>DATCIL010000438.1:0-8591 GCA_036507795.1 Anaerolineales bacterium
GCGGAACGGGCATGGATACGGTTTTCCGACCCGGAAGGACAGGCGCTGGCGCTGGTAAATGATAACGGCGCGCCTGGGGGCGGTATTCCTTGGGAGCGCAGCCCCGTGCCGGAGGACCGACAAATCCGTGGGCTCAACTCCGTGAAGTTGATGGTACAGATTCTGGAGCCGACAGCCTGGGTGCTGACCGAAGTCATGGGTTTTCGCCAGACCCATACCGCTCCATCGAGCAGCAATCCAGCCCGGCAGGTGGTATTCTTCGAAACAGGTCCGGGCGGTCCGGGCAGCGAGGTGCAGGTGGAAGCCGGACCTGAACTGCCGCGCGGGCGCGTGGGTCGGGGCGGCGTGCATCACGTGGCGTTCCGCACACCGAATAACGAGGAGCACTCGCGCTGGAGGCAGCGGATTGCCGAGGCAGGCCTGCAAGTGACCGATATCATCGACCGCTACTACTTCAAATCGATCTATTTCCGCGAGCCGGGCGGTATCCTCTTCGAGATTGCCACCGATGGACCTGGATTTGCCACCGATGAGGATGTTGAGCACCTGGGCGAGCAGCTCGCCCTGCCGCCCTTCTTAGAGCCATATCGCGAGCAGATCGAGGCCCAATTACATCCACTCGAGATCGAACAAGCAGTGTGATGGTCCATTCAATCTCGTGACCTTCGGAAAATTCCTAGCCACAACGCCAGCAAGGTTAAACCGGATATTCCGCCGGATACGCCGCCATAGAGCAAACCCAGGGCGTTTGCTCCCGGAAGGTAGACAATCAAGCTGGCCGCCCAGGCTATCACACTCGCAGGTATCCACCAACCAGCACTGCGCATCCTGCCTCTCAGAACAAACCATTGGGCAATTCCTAGCGCCAGCCCCACCCCGGCTCCAATCGCTCCTCCGAATACAAATTCGGTGAATCCGAAAAAGGAGGCCGTCTGAACGCCCAGAAAGAAGCCGACTGCCCAGCCGATCATGCTTGCGAGCAACCACCAGATGCTGGTGCCGATAAGAGACCGCAGGACAAGCATTTGGAAGAATCCGAGCGATAAGCCGGCTACAATGCCGATAACCCAAATGGCCAGATTGCCCGGTACCGCGAAGCTCAGACGCCAGCCCAGGGACCACCCCACTCCCATACCGATGATGTTAGCGAGCAGCCACAGGAACCAGATGCCATAGCCGCTGCAGCCAAGCGGATCCTTATCCACAGTTGGCCCTGGACTCCCGCCGCTCGGTTATGTCGATGAAAGCGCCCCCGGGCCGGTGAGATGTGAAGTAAGTCTCGCTCGGCAGCAGCTCCAGATTCGTCCCAAAATACGTGTTTAAGACTATTCGGAATGAATTTACCGGTGAAATTGTTGGGTAGAGGTCCTGTGAACCCCCATTCGGCAGGTAATAGGCGTTTAGTATCGAGGTGCGCTCCCACAGGCAGCTGCGGTCGGGAGATTCCCACTCGAGAAAAGCACCGGGGCCATGATCGCCCTGAATAACGATGACTGGCGGGGCAGAAGAACGGCTGATAATTTCGGAAACGGTTTTATCAAGAAGCTGGTTGACATACTGGACCTGGGCCGCGTAGCCCTTACGGTACTCTGTCCAGCTGCCGCGATAATCGTCTCCATCCCCGATCGAATAGCTGCGACCGGGCTGAACCGGGCTACCCTGAGCATCAAATACGAAAGGAGGATGGGGAGATATGATATGGGCAAAGACAAATTTTGGGCCAGACAATCCAGGAAGTTCCGCGAGTTTATCAAATGAATAGTGAACACGGGCGCGGTGAGCCTCGTAACTACGCTCCTGCGGCTCCAAATCTAGCTTTTCCAGCAGTAAATCCAACGGTGTTCCCGCCAGCAGAAGCCCTTCAAATTCATTTAGATCGGTTCCAAACGAGAGAAATATATCGGCGTCCGGGTAATTGGTAAAGAAGAAGCCGGTCTCAAAAGCGGCCATCCTGTAGCCGCACTGCCGGAGCAGTGCCATTAATCGGTTGTTGGAAATCAGCTCAGGGAAGTATTTATAGCCGCTCACGTTGGCTGGCATTGGCTCAAGATAACTCAGATTCAAAGCGGAGGGAATGGAGTATACAGTCTGCATGTAGTTGGAATGGCTTTGGTCAGCGATGTAAAAGCCCTTGCGTTTGAGGGATGCAAGGAAGGGGCTGGCGTCCACGCCGTATATCTCCTTCAAGACATCCGCCCTGCCATATCCATCGAGAACAATCCAGTAAATATCCGGGCTGATCGAGCAATCCAGAGCTACTTCAGTCCCTGTCTCAGGCAAGATGTTTTCCTCACCGGATCGCCAGAATAGACCGGGCGATCTCTTGACCAATTCCCCGAATCCAAATATACCCTGGCCGAGAACCGCAATAGTAAAAACGAGATTGAGGAGGGGCGTAATCCGGCTGGGTCCACCCAGACGATGCCAGGTTTTCCTCAGGCCCAGGATTGCCACGATGATCGCCAAGATCACGAGCATAACTAGAGGATACGTCTCCACGTTCTCCTCAGGCAGCTTCTCGATAATTACATTGTTGAGATGTCCGTAAACGAAAAAGAAAATAAGGGTCAGAAAGATGAGATAACCGGCATAGTGCCAATCCTTGAAAATTGCGCGGAGCAGAAGGAAGCCAGCGCCAGTTACCAAGAACAAGGCGACCAGGGGCCTTAATGACATTGCCGGGTCAATCTGGTCGAGATTGTTGAAAAGCGGATTGAGAATTACGAACAGAATAAATAGAAATGGGTAAAGGGCGAATCGTTTTAGCATAAATATTTCTACCAACAAATGGCACAAAGCAATTCGAAGGATGCCTGTGGTATGGTTGACGCATCCTTCGACTGTTCTTTGAGCACGTATTGAGGGCCGCTCAGAAGGTCTTCTCAAAAATCCTTGAGCATTTAGCCATTGAGGATTAATTATAGTACTTAAACAGCTATGAGTGTAGGGCTTATTGGAGCATTATCTAACTGATCGGGCGAAGATGGGGTTTGCAGACCTATAGCGGATCGCAGGTCTAATGCTGGAGGGCATTCACCGTATCCATTAAATGAACGACTCTTTCCGCCAGGAGATGAATGATGAGGCGATGAACCGCGGAGGCAGCTTCGGGATCGGCTGCCTCCATTTTCTCCAAATCGGCTTTGGAGAGCACGTAAATTTTGCTGGCTTCATCGGCAACCACCGAAGCTGTTCTCGGGCTGCCAAGATAAAAACCAAGCTCCCCCACCACACGACCTGCAGACATTGTCTCCAACCGGATAGGATCCTGATCGGGTAGTTCTAGCTGAGCGGTTACCTGACCTGATGCGATGATATAGACTTGCTTCGAGAGATCTCCCTGGCGAATCAGGTATTCCCCGGCGACAACCTCTTTTAGCTCCAAATAATTCAACAGGTTATCAACCTGTTCGGGCCGCGGAAGTAGCTCCACAAGCTGTTGGCGCACGTTCTGACCACCTTCCGTGACATTTGCGTCCTTTAATAACTTGTTTTCGCACCACTCAATGCCATGATCCAGGTCATGGAAAACCTGCAAGAACCTGACTTCATTCAGCATTCCTTCTCGCAAGAGGCGATCCCGGATGACATCGTGCAGTTCGGTGAGGACCAGGATGATGCCCTTTTCTTGGGCTAACTGCAGCAATTTCAGAAAGGCGTGCAGAGCCGTCGAATCAATACCGGTGACCTGGCGGAAATCCAATAGCACAAAGCGAACCCGGGTTGATAACGCTAGCTGGATACGTTCCCGTACCCGCCCCAACAGATTATTGGCAGTCCCAAAGAATATATAGCCCTGCAGCTGGAGAATCAAGATGCTCTCGCCGAGCTCTTCCAAGAGCAGGCGCTGGCGGCGGCCTCGCGTTACGCGGCTGTGAAAATTCCTGCCCGTAAGCATATGTTTAACCACGTCAATGCGACTGTAATTAACTACAAACAGAATTACCGTCACCAATATCCCAACTGCGACTCCCTCCAAAAAACCCCGCACTGCAATGACTGCCACGATTAGCAGGGTAACCAGGAATTCCGCTTTCGGTAGCTTGAACCAAGCTTGAAAAAGCCACTCAATGATGAATGACAGACCTAAAAACATCAATATTCCACCGAGAACCAGTTTGGGAACTAATGATAGAACTGCGGCGCCAAAAAATACTGTAATTCCGCAGAACAGGGCCGCGACAAGGCCGGTCAAACGACTACCTCCACTTAGTCTGTGATTCAAGCCCGTGAGACTGATAGCATGGAAGCCCGCGATCCCTCCGACCAAGCCGTTAAATAAGTTTCCCACTCCGGATACAAGCAATTCCTTATTTAAATCGACGTCTCGCTTGACGATTAACTCGATACCGCTGGCATTTAATAAAAGGGATATTATTGACACGAACAGCACAGTGGCAGCGATCCCGCTCTTCGCCAGGATCATACTCCAATTCACCTGAGATAAATTAGATACAGTTAGCGGAAATTGCCAGAGACCACCGGTGGGAAAAGGTCCTAATAACCATCCTTGGGCGCTTATTTGCGCAACTGGCGTTTTGGATATCGATAAGACCAAGTAAAAAAGACCCACTGCGCCAAAAAACATGCCAGGCAGGACCAAAAAATGATTATACCTGTGCAGCACCAGCAGAAGCGACACGGCGAAAATGAGACCGGGAAGCCAGCGAACCAGCTGACTGGGCTGCATAAGATCGAAATTTACGGGACTATCCGTCATTACTCCCAGGGCACCGATCACCAACAGCCAACCAGTTCCGGCCAGAAAACCACCCATTACCGGAAATGGTAAAAATCGAGCCAGTCCGCCCAATTTGAAATAGCCCAGAATGATGAAGACCAGACTGGTAGTGAGCGTCGTCAAGACGACCATGAACATTACTGTATAAAACTGCTGCTCCGGGGTTGCGGAAGCTGCCATAGAACTCAAAATGCCTGCCACCACCAGGGCCAGAATGGCAGAAGGTCCATCTTGATTTACGGCGATGGAGCCTGAATAGGAACTCAAAATGGCAACTGTAGCACCCAGGACCAAATTGCCCATCAAGATGAGGCCAATGCCAAACAAACGGTACTCAAACAATGCACTGGGAAAAACCAAAGCGGCGAAGGAAATTGCAGTTATGGCGCTCAGAAGGCCTATGATCAGACCTGTAATCAGGCTATTTACGATACGCTGGGGTTGGAGTTCACCTGCTAACGGGATCAGCGGATGAGGAGCGTGGGCGGGGTTTTGAGGAGACTGGGACATGTTACATTGGTGTTATAATGGCTATGCGCATTTACCAATCAGACTCTGAAAATCAGAGGCATTTGCCGCGACCCGCATCGATCAGGGGGTTATTTCTAGCCAGGTTCGCCCGCCATCCGCGGTTTTGAACAGCATCGAGCGCACCGCGCAACGAAAGGCATCACTAGCGCCTGAAGTTAATTCGGCTCCTGCAAATTTTTCCCCGCTGCATATGCCGTTCTCTATGTGAGCCCATCCTGTTTCCGAACCAGAGAAATCAATATTAACAACGCCCTCCGGCAAATTGGAGATGAGGAAGAGATCGGACGAAAGTGTCTTGTCGGACAACGAAGGGACCAATTGCGATTCTGGAGAAGCCACCAGCCAAAGGTTTGATCCGGCCAGGGCGAATTTAGCGGGACTTCCTGCCACCGTATTCGTATTCAAATTGACCGTCGAAGTCAAACTCCAGGAATTGCCGCCGTCCTCGGTGGCATAGAGCTCGACACGTTGCGCTTCTTGATCGTCAAATGTTACCGCGACCACGCCTTCAATCTGATTGTCAAACACAGGCAAATCGATCAGGGTATTGCCAGCAATATTTTTCTCAACGGGAATTATCGTACGAGGTTGCCATGTCGCTCCGCCATCTGACGTGGAGTAGATCTCATTCCCCTCCGCGCCTCCAGCAACCCAACCACGATTGGCGTCAATAAAACGAACCGGTTCGCCAACCGGGAGCGAGAGTTCCTGCCAGGATGCCCCAGCATCAACCGTCCGATAGAACTTGCCCAAGCTGAAATTGCTGCTGCTTTGAAGCTTAAGTACCAGCCAACCATTGGATGAATCGATGAACGTCATGTATGCTGAACCGATGTCTTGCGGGACATCCGTTATGGTCGATGATTGCCAGCTATTCCCGCCATCCGTGGTTTGATGGACAACCAAGTCTCCTGAGGCATCTGCCCCAGATACTACCCAACCCAAAGATTCATCGACAAAATGGGCAGCCAGCAAGGGCTCAGCAAAAGCTGAACCGGGCGTGATATCGCGCCACTGCGATGCCGCGTTTTCCGTCCATAACAAGCGCTGACCGGCCAACAACCAGCCCTGACCGGAAGGAAGCAACTGCATACGCTGAATCTCCATCCTATCGTCACTAGCCAGGGTCTCACCACTCTGGCCGGCCCAAGGGCCCTGGGGGACGAAGGCTACTTCACCGTCGGAAATATTGCTGTCGATGCCAAGCGATACACCACCCCAGGTCTCGGCATGGTCCCCGGCGTACTGTCGAATGCGCTGGTGATTGGCCCATTTTGTGTTAGGCTCCACTGCGTCCAGGCAGCGCGTATTCCATACGCTGGCGTCTTCATCGTATTTGGCTGGCAGCTTCCAGTCAGCGATCCAAACATTATCCGGCATCGGGTTGATCGTCGCCCAGTCTGATATATAGGAACTGCAGGCACCACCATAGGCCCCAGCGCGGTAACCGAATTCATGCAGTCGTTCAACCCAACCTTTTATGAACTCTTTGGTGGCTTCTCGACAATCTGATGATGCGCTTGAATACCCCTCCATATCGTAATAAATTATGTTGTTACCGCCCATCAACCCGAGACGATCGGCGGCCAGCCCGGCGGCATCGGCTTCAATTTTTCCTTCGACATAAGCTTCTTGTGGATCCGAGCTGATGCGATGCGTAAACTGCGAGCAGGGCGCCTGCGGTCCGACCCAGGTAGGGATCAATTTCCAGCCCTGTTGGCTCACTTCGTTAATCCAAAACGCATCCAAGCCAGAATTTGCACAGGCGCGGTGGATGCCCCCAATGTATATATTTACCGCTCGATAAGGACTATTCTCCATCCAGGTCTGCAGCTGGTAAGCAGATGGGATGCCGCATTTATCAAAAGCCGGCTCATCACTTAACGCAACGGCACTCGGATTATTGATCACGAAGCGCGAAGATTGGAGATATACCAAACCACTATGAGCAACCTGGACGGTTCCAGTATAAACTCCGCTGCATTCCGGAAGATGAGCAAGCAGATAAACGTTCCAATAACCACTGCCAACTTCCTGACTGCCATCATAGAGCGTGCCGGATCCACATGGACCGTCCAGCGACCACGAGAAATCTATGTCCAGGGGCCGATCCGATATGTTTAGGCCGCTCGCGTAAAGATGAATTTCTTCATTAGGAAGGAAAGCGTTGGTTTGGACGTCGTCCGCGTCAGTTGTCCAGGCCGAATAAAGCTTGACCGCCGGATAAAGATTCATCGAGACAGGTAGATAGATATTATTGGCGGTTGTCTCTTGAGCAGATTGTTGATAATCGGAATTTTGGTCTATTTCACGGTAGCTGGAATAAACGGACGCCGGTTCTGTTAAAAAGATGATCCCCAATATCATTAACCCACCCAGAAGGGCTTTCGAAACTGCGCTTACCAAATTGTTGCTCGTTATCCACATTGGCATTCTCCCTTGAGGCTCTCCTGATTGTCAATTGGATGCTTTTTCAAAAGTGAGCAAATTATAACGCTAAAATTTGGATAATTATGATATAAAATTTACTACTTTTCAAAAAGGTTAGGTGCCGGGTTGCCAGCGCTATGCGGTACCCTTCCCACTGCAACGGCGGTCAATTCGAATTAAGATCCTCGACTATACGCAAATCCTCTTTTTCGTGACAATTTTGCTTAATATTCGATAAATTATGACAATCAAGTGTAGGGATAGTGCTAAAATGTATCCGAGCAGGATATGATATGATTGATCAAAATCCTTGATGTTTCGTAAATTGTTTGCCAGTCTGCGGGCGCGTCTAATATTGCTGGTGCTGCTGGCAGTTATCCCGGCTTTGGGATTAATTCTGTTCACCGGTGCGGAACAACGCCGATTAGCTGCCGAAAATACACGCGCCGGCGCGCTATCCCTCGCTCGACTCTTAGCAGCCGATCACGCCAGGCTTATTGAAGAGACACGGCAGCTCCTCTTAACCCTTACTCACCTCTCCGAAGTTCGAGAGCAGAACAGCGCCGAGTGCAGCGCCCTATTTGAAGGTCTGCTGGAGGAATATCCCCAGTATACCAACCTGGGCGCCACTACGCTTGAGGGGAATGTTTTTTGCAGCGCAGTAACTGCAGGGCGACCAATTAATTTATCCAATCAGAATTATTTCCAACGCACGCTGGAAACCGGCGACTTCGCTATCGGGAGCTACCGAATTGATGAAATCACCGGTTCGCCAGCGATAAATTTCGGATACGCCGTATTGGACGATAGTAATCAAGCTGAGGCGGTGCTGTTCGCGGCCCTAAATCTAGACTGGTTAAACCAGCTGGTGAACCGATCCCAACTGCCA
>DATCIL010000439.1:0-12068 GCA_036507795.1 Anaerolineales bacterium
CGAAAACTTTGCCTCCTGAAGAGAGATATGATTTAGCTATTCAGATTCGGCGCTCCTCAAAAGCTATTGCAGCAAATATTGCCGAAGGATATGGTCGTTACCATTATTTGGATAGTCTCCGGATGTACTCAATAGCTCGTGGAGAGATAAACGAAACTTTGGCACATCTGATAAACGCGCGTATATTGAGTTACATCGAACAACAGAAGTTTGAAACTATCTACGCCTTGATCCGGAAAGCGGAGATGACCTTGAACGGATATATGAATTATGTCCGGCGATGCCGCACAGGACACCAAGAGTACGGTGACCGCTCAATCCATGAAGAATCATCTCAATACACATTTCATGAGTTTAGCATTGATCATCAGGATGAGAAGTAGAGATAAGACAGTATTTTGAACCGAATCACCTTCGATCTTGGGACATTGACCAAATGAACTCTAAAACGCTGTTTACCTTGTGTACCTGTATACCTGTTTACCTTTTCTACCTAACCAGGAGCAATCCATGACCTCAAAAAGACGGAACGTCGCCGTCGTCGCCATAGGCGGCAACTCACTCATCAAAGACAAACAACATCAAGCCGTCGAGGATCAGTACGAGGCTGCCAGGGAGACCACGCAGCATGTTGCCGACATGATCGAGGCGGGCTGGGATGTGGCAATCGGGCACGGAAACGGCCCCCAAGTTGGCTTCATTCTGCGACGTTCGGAAATCGCCCATAAGGTTGCCGGGATGCACGAAGTCCCTCTGGATGTATGCGGCGCGGATACTCAGGGCGCCATCGGCTATGCCCTGCAGCAGACACTACAAAACGAGCTGCACCGGCGCGGTATCCAAAAACCGGTCGCTACAGTGATCACCCAGGTCTTGGTAGATAAAAATGATCCGGCTTTTGAGAGTCCCACCAAGCCGATCGGCGGGTTTATGGACCAGGAAGAGGCCGAGCAGCGCGCTAAGGAGATGGACTGGACGGTCGTTGAGGACGCGGGTCGGGGGTGGCGCCGGGTGGTTGCCTCTCCCCTGCCCAAAGAAGTCGTCGAGCTGGAGACTATCCGGGCGCTGATCGAGGCGGGCGTGGTAGTCATTACCGTGGGCGGCGGGGGTATTCCGGTGATTGACGTGGGCGGCGGTGAATATCGCGGTACTGCCGCGGTGATCGATAAAGATTTCGCCAGCAGCCTCCTGGCCCGGCATATCAACGCCGATTTGTTCTTGATCTCGACCGCTGTCGAAAAAGTGGCCCTCAATTATGGCAAACCTAACCAGGAGTGGATTGACCGGATGACACTTTCAGAGGCAAAACGATACCTGGCGGAGGGAACGCACTTTGCCAGGGGCTCGATGGCACCGAAGATCAGGGCGGTCATCTGGTTTTTGGAAGCCGGCGGCAAACAGGCCATTATCACCAACCCGGAGAACATTGGTCGAGCCCTGAAGGGCGAGACAGGAACCTGGATTATTCCTGGTTAATTGAAAAAAAGCGATGAGATGATTGTGAGAAGTGCCAGAGAATTCTTTAACCTTATTCGTTTTTGAACGCGTGTCAAGGTGTGGTATAAATTGCGTGATTTGAATAGAAAAACACACTACTATGCACATTGAACTGCGAGAAATCCGCAAGCATTTTGGCTCCGTGAAGGCGAATGATGGCATCAGCTTCACGTTAGAAGAGGGGCGTATTTATGGGCTTTTGGGGGAGAATGGGGCTGGCAAAAGCACCCTGATGAAGATTCTGTCAGGATACCAACCTCCTGACAGCGGCGAAATTCTAATCAATGGAAAACCGAAACAATTTGCATCACCTGCCGAGGCCCTAAATAACGGCGTCGGCATGCTCTACCAGGATCCCCTGGACTTCCCACCTTTTCGAATCGTAGAAAACTATCTATTAGGCAAAGGTGGGCGCGCGTGGTTGGATTATCGGGCTGCCGAGGCAGAACTCCAAGAACTCGCCGCGCGCTATGGCTTCGATATCGATCTTCATGCCTATGTCGACAGCCTATCCTTAGGAGAGCGCCAGCAATTGGAACTTATCCGGCTGCTGGCAGGCGGCGCACAACTTCTCATTCTCGATGAACCTACGACTGGAATCAGCGCTGAGCAGCAGGAAAAGTTGTTTCAATCGATTCACCAGTTGGCCAGCGATGAGGGGAAGACGGTCGTCCTGGTTTCGCATAAGCTGCATGAAGTCCAGCAGTTGTGCGCTCACGCTTTTGTTTTGCGCCGGGGCAAGTTGGTTGGAGAGGCTGATGTCCCGTGCTCCAATGAAAAGCTGGTCGAATTGATGTTCGAACAGGTTCCCGTGCGCAGCGCCCGTCCGGAATCTCAACTGGGAGAACCGCTCGTAGAAATACGAGACCTGACCATCTCCACGTATCGCCTGGCCTTAAAAAATATCAATTTGACGCTGCGCCGGGGAGAGATCTTCGGCCTGGCTGGATTACAGGGCAGTGGTCAAGAGCTTCTCATGCAGGCGGTTGCTGGTTTGGTAAAACCGGAAAGCGGTGTCATTACCTTGAAGGGTCGAAATGTCACCGGGCGGTCCTATCATCAAATGCAGGCAGCTGGCGTCGGTTACGTGGCTGCCGGGCGGCTGGAAGAGGGACTGGTGGCAGGCCTTACATTAACCGAACATGTGGTTCTGGCACAACCACAATATGGATTCCTGGTGGATTGGGATAGAGCCAAAGAAGAAACGGATGCTCGCATTCGGCGATATCAGATCATTGGTACGCCGCAGACCAGGGCGGCCGAGCTGTCTGGGGGGAACCAGCAGCGTTTGTTGTTTGGCTTATTGAAGGAGCCTCTCGAACTGCTGCTGCTTGAGCATCCTACCCGCGGGCTGGATCTGCGCTCAACTGATTACATCTGGGAGCTGTTGTATCGGCGGCGTGAAGCCGGCACGGCCATATTATTTATGTCGGCGGATCTGGATGAAATCATCGAACGGAGCGATCGCATCGCCGTTTTCTCCGGCGGTTTGATGT
Organism: Anaerolineales bacterium; assembly: GCA_036507795.1. Taxonomy (GTDB): domain Bacteria; phylum Chloroflexota; class Anaerolineae; order Anaerolineales; family UBA4823; genus DASQQR01. The sequence goes on from DATCIL010000439.1 coordinate 2,994, forward strand.
CCCGGGTGGTGGAGGCCGGGAAGACTTCTGTGGAAGAGCTTGGGCACTTGATCGGAGGGCAGGCGTGAATCTTCGCGGTTGGATTGCCCGGGCCTGGCCGGCTGTGCCGATCTTGGCCGCGCTGCTGTTCACCACAATCCTTTTGGTGATGTTCGGCGCCAGCCCGATCGAGTCGCTTGAAGCGATGATACGGGGCGCCTTCGGCGACCAGTCGAAAACATTGAGTGTTATTGCATTTTGGATTCCGCTGCTGCTGAGCTCGACCGGTCTGCTGGTGACGTTCACGGCCGGTCTTTGGAACATCGGCATCGAGGGGCAGATCGTTATGGGGGCGATCGCAGCCAGCTGGGTGGCTTTGAACCTGGAAGCGCCCAGTTTTATTTTGATCGCTTTAGAAATTATCGCCGCGATGGCGGCCGGCGGGTTGTGGGCTGGCCTGACTGCGGTTCTTAAAACGCGCGGCAGGGTGCATGAGATTTTTGGGGGCCTGGCGTTAAACAACATCGCTATCATTTTCACAAACTATTTGATCTCCGGCCCCTGGCAGCCGCCCGAGGGAGGCACTTTTCGCGGCACCCAGCCTTTCCAGGCTGCAGCTCTGCTGCCCCGCTACGCCAATTCGCGTTTCAGCCCGCTTTCCCTGGTCCTGTTGGTTATCGCGTTTGCTATGGTGGTAGTCGCGCTGCGCGGCACATTTTGGGGGTTGAAGCTCAAAGCGCTCGGGAAGAACCTGCGTTCCGCTTTCCTTTTGGGCGTTTCGAGCGAACGGGAAGTGATCCTGGCTATGCTGTTCTGTGGGGCGCTGGCCGGCATGGGCGGGGCGGTCCGGGTTTTGAGCTGGTTCGACAGTTTGAGGCAAAGCATCTCCGGCGGCATCGGATTTCTGGCTCTGCTGGTTGTAATGCTGGCTTCATACCGCATTCTTTGGGTGCCTCTAATCGCCTTTTTCTTTTCGGTCGTGCTGAACGGCAGTATCACGCTGCAGCTCCGCACCCAGCTGCATTCTTCGCTTGGCGGAATCTTGACCGGGGTAATGGTTTTGTTTGTCTTGTTGTTCGGTGACGCAAATAAGCTGAGAATTTTCGGAAAGAAAAAATCCCATGAATGATAGCGAGATCGTCCGGATTTTGGCATCCATGATTCTGCAGGCGACCCCATTGATGATCGCGGTTACCGGTGAAACCATTACCGAACGCTCCGGAATCGTGAACTTGTCGCTGGATGGCAGCATGCTAATGGCGGCCATGACCGGTTTCGTTGTGGGATTGAAGACAGATAGCGTGTGGTTGGGGTTTTTGGCAGCCGCGGCTGTCGGGGCTTTGTTTGCTCTTATCGTCGCCTTCGGCAGCATCCGCTTACGCCAGAGCCAGGTGGCCATTGGATTCGTGTTGACATTGCTTGGGGATGACCTCAGCGCTTTTCTCGGTCAGAACTACACCCGCATCCCCGGACCTGTCATCAAGCGCATGGGCATCCCTGTTCTGGAAGAAATTCCATTTGTGGGTCCGATCTTCTTCGACCAGGATATCACGGTTTATCTGACTTACCTCCTGGTGGCTTTGACATGGTTTTTCCTCTTCAAGACGCAAGCCGGCCTCAAGGTCAGGGCGGTTGGCGAACGCCCGGAAGCCGCCTTTGCCCGCGGCGTCAACGTCGACTATGTGCGCTATCTGTATGCGATCATCGGAGGCGCCTTAGTTGGGATTTCCGGGGCGGTTTACTCCTTCAATGTGAAATTGGGTTGGTCAGAAGGTCATACCCGGGGATTTGGCTGGATTGCGCTGGCAATCGTCATCTTTGGCGGGTGGTCTCCGATCCGAGGAGCTTTAGGAGCGATATTATTTGGCGCCACTAAAGCCCTGGCCACATATTTGCAGCGGGCCTTCCCGCAGGTTTCAGTTGTGGCCTTCAACGCTATACCGTGGGTCTTGATGATTGCTGTTCTGCTAATGGTCAGCAGCAATATCACCGAAAGGTTAGTCATATACATGCCGCGCCGCATCCAACGCCCGGTCAGGCGCCTGTTAAGAGTTGGGCCGCCCATGGCATTGGGGATCAGTTTTGGAGATGACTGAAGTTTTATGACGATACAGGGTTTACTCGAAAAATATCCGCGGGTTTTGCGGTTGATCGATATCTTGCTGCCGCTGCTGGCCACGCTGGCCGCCCTGGCCATCGGAGCGGTGATGTTGATCCTCTTAAAAGCAAATCCAGTAACGGCTTACGCGGCCTTGCTGGAAGGCGCCTTTGGGAGTCAAAATGCCCTGGCGGATACCCTGGTTAAAGCCACACCATTGCTGTTGGTGGGTCTAGGAATCTGCATCGCTTTTCGGGGCGGGGTTATCAATATCGGGGGCGAGGGACAGCTGGTGGTTGGCGCGGTCAGCGGCACCTTCGTCGGTTTATCCTTTCCCGACGCTTCCGGATGGCTGATTATCCCGGCGGCGCTGGCCGCTGGTTTCCTGGCCGGAGCCGTCTGGGGCGGCATCCCCGGTCTCCTCAAGGCTTACTTCAACGTCAATGAGATTCTAAGCACCATTATGATGAACCAGATCGCGGTCCAGGGGATGAACTTCTTGCTGCGCGGTCCGCTGATTGATCCGGTTCAATTGGAGGCCGCCTCGCGCATCCCTCAGACGGCACGGCTTTCCCCTGCATTTGACCTGCCTCGTCTGATCCCCACCCGGCTGCATTTAGGTACCGGCTTAGCCGTTGTCGCCGCCGTTTTGGTATTTATTTTCCTGTGGCGCACCACGGTTGGCTACCGCATCCGGGCGGTGGGACTTAACCCGCACGCATCCCGCTACGCGGGTATCCATGTCAGGCGTTATATGGTCCTCTCTCTTCTCCTGAGCGGCGCTTTTGCCGGTCTGGCCGGCGCCATCCAGGTTTATGGAGTGAACCACCGCATGTTCACGGACGGGTCTGCGACGGGATTTACGGGCGGGGCCGGTTTCAACGGAATTGTCGCTGCCTTGTTTGGTCAGCTGCACCCGGTAGGGACTATTCCAGCCTCCTTCCTTTTTGGCGCTCTCCTGGTCGGCGCCAATAAATTGCAGCGCGCTATCCAGGTCCCTTCTGCTCTCATCACCGCTCTCAACGGTTTGGTCGTGGTCTTTGTGGTGAGCAGTGAAATTTGGCGGCGGCGCCTGGCGCGGCTGAGGTTAGTGGAAACGAAAGAGGAACCATTGCCTGCGACGGAAACTGAGGTAGAGGTGGTCTCATGATCAACGACCTGCTGGCCGCCAACGTAATTATCGGCATCCTGTCTTCCGGAATTCGCCTGGCAACGCCATACCTTTACGCGACCATCGGCGAGACCTTCGGCCAGCGCAGCGGCGTCCTCAACCTCGGTGTCGATGGACAGATGCTTTTAGGCGCATTTGGCGGCTTCTACGTCGCCTTCACCACCGGGAATTTGTGGCTGGGATTGTTGGCCGCCATGCTGGTTGGCAGCCTGATGGGCCTGGCGATGGGGTTTATCAGCGTGACCTTGAAGGCCGAGCAGGGTATCAGCGGCATCGGCGTTTACCTGTTTGGCTTGGGCATGAGCGATTTGCTCTTCCAGAAAACGCTTGGCACCGTTGAGACGGTAAGGGGATTTCGACCCATTCACATTCCGGTCTTGAGCGATATCCCGGTTATCGGAGAGATTTTGTTCAGCCATAATATCCTGGTTTATATCGCCTTCGCCCTGGTGCCCATTTCCTGGTTTGTGCTCAACAAGACCACGCTGGGTCTTAAGATCCGTGCGGTTGGCGAGAACCCTCACGCAGCAGATTCGCTGGGGGTCAGCGTGGCCGGCATCCGTTACTTTACCCTGATTATCGGCGGGACATTATCCGGCGTGGCAGGCGCCTCGCTTTCGATTGCCTTGCTGAACGTCTTCCAGCAAAATATGACCAACGGATTGGGTTTTATCGCGGTGGCATTGGTCTACTTCGGCGGTTGGAGACCTTTCGGTGTTTTGGTAGGTTCTCTTTTGTTCAGCATGGTTAACGCTTTACAGCTCTGGGTCCAGGTGTTAAACATCCCGATCCCTTCAGATATCGCAGTGATGATGCCCTATTTGCTCACGATTTTGGCACTGGTAATCGCAGTGCAGCGGGTTCGCCCGCCGGCTGCTTTGACAAAGCCTTTCGAACGCGGGGATTAGATCATCCTTGAAATAAAAAATACCGGCCCAAGGAGGTGGTCCCAACATCAAGATTAATGAACAGGATTTGCCCTATCGAATTTCATATAAACCGTTCATAGCGACAGTTCCAATATTCGTTTGACGGGCACAGAGTAGCTCAAGAAAGAGGAGAATATGAACAAGAATCGCAATATACTCGGGTTGATCATCGTGCTGGCGTTGATCCTCAGCGCCTGTGGACAGGCAACCCCAACAGTTGAAACTCCGGCGGAAACAGAGGCACCTGGCGTTGTAACTACGCCGGCGCCCACCGGTCCGTTTCGGGTGGCGGTCGTGATGCCCAGTGCGATCAACGATCTGGCCTTCAGCCAGAGCATGCACGATTCGCTTACCGCAATCCAGAACGAGATGGGGGCAGATAACTTTGAATTCGCCTTCTCTGAGAATATGTTCGTCGTCGATGACGCGGCAGCCGCCGTTCGTGACTATGCCAGCCAGGGATATGACCTGGTGATCGCACACGGCTCCCAGTACGGAAGTTCCCTGCTGGAGATTGCCCCTGATTTTCCCGAGACCAGCTTTGCCTGGGGTACCACTGTCGATACTTTCGTAGACCAGGGCATCAACAACGTGTTTGCATACGAAGCTCGCTCTGAGCAGGGTGGTTACGTCAATGGCGTCATCGCCGCCAGCCTCTCAGAGTCGGGCGTCCTCGGCGTTGTTGGCCCCATTGAAACCGGTGATGCGAAGCTTTATGTCGACGGCTTCGTGGCCGGGGCAGAGGCTACCAACCCGGACGCGCGGGTTAATGTAAACTACATCGGATCCTTCAGCGATGTCGCGCTGGCTGCCGCCGCCGCTGAGACTCATGTTGATGCTGGCGCCGATGCCATGACCGGCTCTGCGCAAATGGTGGTTGGCGCTATTGGTGTTGCCGAAGAGCATGATGTTCTCTGGTTTGGCACCCAATCCAGCCAGACGTCCTTGGCGCCGGATATTGTCGTAGCCAACCAGATTTATGACTGGACTGTAGTGCTCAACGAAATCATCGACCTGGTTAAGGGCGGAACATTGGGTGGCGAAGCCTTCGCGGCTACCCTTGAAAATGGTGGGTTGAAGATGGAGTTCAACCCGGCCTTTGATCTTCCGGCAGATGTCCAGGCATTAGCCGATCAGACCGTCGCAGGGATCATCGATGGATCCATCGTCGTCGGTGAAGCGCCGCCACCAGCAGCTACTACGGAGGGAGAAGAATTGGTCTTTGGAGTAGTCCTGGTGGGTCCCCGGAACGATCATGGTTGGAGCCAGGCTCACTATGAAGGTGGATTGTATGTCGAAGCAAGCCTGCCCAACGCCCGCATGATCGTTTTTGAGTCGCTTAATCCTGCTGACAAACCGGAGGCCACCCTTGAAGGAGTCGTGGACGACATGGTTGCGGATGGCGCTCAACTTATCTTGACAACATCCGATGAATTCGAAGAGGACACTCTGGGTGTGGCGGAGAAGTATCCGGATATTACCTTCATAAATATCTCAGGTGATGATGCCTGGGCAGAAGGCCAGGAAGCGGGTAAAGCTTCGCCGAACCTCAGCAACATCATGGGGCGCATGGAGGATATGAAAGCTATCGCCGGCTGTGCTGCAGCCCTGGCCAGTGAGACCAGTCACCTTGGATATCTCGGTCCATTGATCAACTTCGAGACCCGCCGCCTGGCTGCCTCCGCTTATCTTGGAGCGCGCTACTGCTACGAGAATTACCGCGACCTGAATCCGGATGATCTGCGGTTCACAGTCACCTGGATTGGCTTCTGGTTCAACATTCCCGGCGTGACCCTCGATCCGACAGAAGTCACCAACAACTTCTTCGACACCGGTGTCGATGTGGTCCTCAGCGGTATCGACACCACAGAAGGTATCGATGTTTCCGGTCAGCGCGCCGCTCAAGGTGAGGTCGTTTGGTCGATACCTTACGACTTCAAGGGTGCCTGTGATCAGTCACCCGATATCTGCCTGGGCGTGCCGTACTTCAATTGGGGTCCGGCGTACCTGGATGCTGCCACGCGAGTCCAGGCAGGCACCTGGGAGCAGACCTGGGATTGGATTCCGCCCAACTGGCAGGATTTGACCGACGACGACCAGACGGCTGTGGGCTGGATCCATGGCCCTGGTCTGACCGATGAGTTGCGAGCTGATCTAGAATCCTTCATCGAGGGAATGGCTTCCGGCGAGATCAACGTATGGAGTGGTCCCATTGTTCTCCAGGATGGCACTGAATACGTTCCTGAAGGAGAAGCTGCTTCCGATCAACAAATCTGGTACTTGCCTCAGCTGCTGCAGGGCATGGAAGGTCCCAGCGAATGAAGTCTTAGACCTTTAGATAGACTGGGGAGAGAGCGACGGAGCGTCGCTCTCTCCCCGGGATAGATCAATCATGGAAAATACTGAACGATTGCCCTCCGGTCAAACCCGCATCCAACACATGGAAATGTTCAAGATCGTCAAGCGTTTCCCCGGTGTGCTGGCGAATGATCACGTGAACTTCGATGTGCGCTCCGGAGAGGTGCACGCGCTCCTGGGAGAGAACGGCGCTGGGAAGAGCACGCTCATGCGCATTCTCTATGGCCTATATAAGCCCGAAGAGGGCGAGATCCACATTGACGGTCAAAATGTGATCATCGAATCTCCGCTCGATGCCATCCACATGGGGATCGGCATGATTCACCAGCATTTTATGCTGATTGAGTCATTGACGGTAGCCGAAAATGTCGCCCTGGGGCTACCATCCACGCGCGGTCCGCTGACCGATTTGGACCGCGTCTCGCAGCGCATTCTCGAATTGGCGGAAGTCTATGGTCTGCGAGTGGATCCAGCTGCTTATGTCTGGCAGCTTGCCGTCGGGCAGCAGCAGAGAGTGGAGATCATCAAGGCCCTTTACCGTGGAGCTGCCTTGATGATCCTGGACGAACCTACGGCCGTCCTCACGCCCCAGGAAGTCGATGAATTGTTTGTTACCTTGAAACAAATGGCGCGGGACGGGCATGCTCTGATCTTTATTTCCCATAAACTGCATGAGGTGCTGGATATCAGCGACAGGATAACGGTTCTGCGCGATGGTCGCACAATTGGCACACGCCCGACTGCCGATACGAATACCGCCGAGCTGGCGCGCATGATGGTTGGTCGCGAGCTGGGATCGAAACCCGAACGCAGTCAAGCTACGAGCGGCGGTGTTCGCCTGGGGTTGAAGGATCTGTGGGCTGGCAGCGATCGGGGGACGTCTGCCCTGCGAGGAGTCAATCTGGAAGTGCATGCCGGGGAGATCTTGGGCGTTGCGGGCGTATCGGGGAATGGTCAGCGCGAGCTGGCGGAGGTCATTACTGGTTTACGATCGGCCCTAAAAGGGGAGGTGCGCCTGGATGGGGGCGATATTGCCAATAAATCCCCCAGCGAAATCATGGCCGCCGGTATCTCCTACATCCCGGAAGAACGCATGCGGGATGGGATGATTAAAGAGTTTTCCGTGGCTGAAAACCTAATTCTAAGAGAGCATCACCAAAAGCCGTACTCGCACTACAGCTTTCTGGATTTCCGGGCAGTTTCTGAACGCTCCGGTGACCTGATCAAAAAGTTTAACGTCAAAACTCCTTCGAAGGAAACCCTGGTCAAAAACCTTTCCGGTGGGAATATCCAGAAGCTGTTGCTCGCTCGGGAATTATCCAGAAAACCTCGGGTACTTGTGGCTTCACAACCAACTCGCGGGCTAGATATCGGGGCTACCGAATACGTACACCGGCAGTTATTGGAGCAGCGCAACGAGGGTACGGCGATATTGCTGATCTCCGAGGACCTGGATGAAATCCTGGCGCTCTCCGATCGAGTGGCTGTGATCTACGAGGGCCAGATCATGGGCGTCGTTCCAGGTGATAAAACTACTCCGGAAGAACTGGGATTGTTGATGGCCGGCGTGCGTTTTGAGAGCGGGGAAGAAGCCGGGTCCTAGTCTGCGTGCCAACCTTCAAAATCGTCACCATCAATATTCTCTCAGATCTAAAACTATGGGAGAAGCGACGCTGGCTGATCTCTGCTGGACTGGTCGATTTAGAACCTGACCTTGTTGCTTTACAAGAAGTCAGCATAACCGAAAACAACACCCGGTGGTTGGCGGATCAGCTCGGCTTCCCGCATGTTCATCTAACCCCAAAGACCGGAGCGGCGGGGAATATTGAAGGGATTGCAATTTTGAGCAGGCTGGAGGTTGAAGACCGGGCCAGCCTGGATTTGATGACGCAAAATCGAGTAGCGCAGTACGTTCGGGTTCGCATAGACGGCCAGCCAGTAATCCTGGCAAATGGTCATTTCTTATGGCAGCCGGGTGAATCGCCCCAGCGCCAGCGACAGATCGAGCGCCTGTTGGAATGGCTGGAGCCCATCGAAAGGGATTATCCGGTCGTCATTGCCGGCGATTTCAACAGCACTCCTGATACCGCGGCCATCCAAATCATGCGCCATCATTTTGTGTCCGCTTATGCGGCCATCCACGGCGCCGAGCCTGAATACACGGCGCCTACCCCGCTGCCCCGCTCGAAATGGAAAACGATTCGAACACTGCTCAATTTCATCCGCTATATCCGCATCAAGGACATCGATTTGAACTGGCGAGGCACGCTCGATTATATATTCGTCAGCGAACGGGTACAGGTAAACGATTGCCAGATCGTGTTGGATAAGCCATCGCCCCGTGATCCCGATCTATACCCATCGGATCATCTCGGTTTAATGGCGGTATTGGAAATATAAATTGATCTGCGTCCGCGTCCAATTAAAACGCGGGCTGAGGAGTTGCTACAAATGATGAATAAAGTAAGCGGTTACCAATGTTCGCTTTGTAGGCAAGAATATGCTTTGAATGAGGTTCAATATACCTGCCCGCGCGATGG
>DATCIL010000440.1:0-10581 GCA_036507795.1 Anaerolineales bacterium
TTAGTGACATAAGCGTTATGATGCTTTGAATGGTGGATTTGCATCGTCATCGTATCGATATATGGTTCAAGCGCGTCAAACGCGTAAGGCAGAGAGGGTAATTCGTAAGCCATAATTCACTCCTTTGGTCGACTAAAGTATATAATCTACTATTGTTTTAATGCAGGCACAATGAATCGTGACGAGGAACCCGCCTTAAAAAATTGTAAGCTCCCTAACTGGCTTTGTCAAGTCAAAGGCGCTTAGAGAATAATGAATAATGTCAAAAATGGACCGTCGCTGCCGCCAATTCTGGTTTTAGTCATTGGTGTGCTGGCAGTTTCTACCTCTTCTATCTTTATCCGCCTGGCCCAAGAGGAGGCGCCCTCGCTCGTCATCGCCGCTTACCGGCTAACGCTGGCAGGCCTGGTTTTGGCTCCAATCGCCCTGACCCGCCACAGAGCTGAACTTTCGGCGCTGAAAATTGTTGAACTCATCCTTGCCCTGATTTCCGGCTGCTTCCTGGCGCTGCATTTCGCCGCTTTCATTTCTTCGCTGGCCTATACATCCGTCGCCAGTGCCGTGGTTTTGGCCACCTCGACGCCGCTTTGGGTCGCCCTGCTGGCTCCCATAATCCTCAAAGAATCCCTCAGCCGGCAGTTGCTAACGGGATTGGCCCTGGCGTTCCTTGGAAGCAGCGTGGTCGGGTTTGGCGAGGCCTGTTCCTGGATGGACCAACAGCTCATTTGCCCTCCCGCGGCAGAATTATTAAAAAACCAGTCGTTCTTCGGTAACTTCCTTGCCCTTTTTGCCGCCTGGATGGCAGTTGGGTATCTCTTAATTGGCCGGCGCCTGAGATCCAAAGTCACGCTGGTCGCCTATATCTTCTTGGTGTACGGCATGGCTGCCCTCATCCTGGACTTGATCGTGCTGCTGGCAGGGCAAAGCCCACTGGGCTATCCTCCCCAGACATACCTTTGGTTTTTACTGCTGGCCCTGGTGCCCCAACTCTTAGGACATTCCACGTATAATTGGGCTCTCGGTCATCTCTCGGCCACTTACGTATCGATCGCTGTAATCGCAGAACCGGTCGGTTCTACCATCCTGGCTTACTTCATCTTAAAGGAGAGCCCATCCGCTCTTGAGATTTTTGGTGCTATACTTATCCTGGCAGGAATATATTTAGCCTCCCACTATGAATAGAACTTTTCGATTCGTCACAAATTTTCAGCGTTTTGCCTGGGATATCGGCGGAGTATTCGCTGTAGCATTCGCCCTCATGACCATACTGGCGCTCTTTGACCTTACCGGCGGAGCGCTGCTCTCCTGGTGGGCACGACTCTTGCGCCTCGGGTTTGGTTGGGCCAGCCTGGTTCTCGTGCTGGCAATCGGCGCCATAGGAGTTTGGATGCTTCGCCGGCGGACGGCAGCACCAGCTGAGATCCAGTGGGGACGTATTTTGTCACTGGAGGTGGCCACCTTCGCCGCCATTGCGCTCTTCACCTTGACAGGCGGCGCGTCTATCCAGCGGGCGCAGCAAGGCCTGGATGGCGGCCTGGTTGGCTGGGGGTTGGTAGAACTCCTGAGTCTACTGATCCATCCTTCCTGGCTCTTAAGTCTTATTTTAAGCCTCATCCTTTTCGCTTCTCTGATTAGCGGTCTGGAACTTGTCCGGCCTATGATTTCGCTATTCAAAATGCCATTTAAGGAGAAAAGTACTCCCGCAGTTGGTTCTTTGAACTTAGGACCGGCGGTGGCTGTGGAAAGCCGGGCTGACAAAGGGGGGAATGGAAAAGCTCCCGCAGATCCAAAAAAGCGGAAGTTGTCGGATCTACCGGCAGAGTTTCGCAAAAAGTTTAAGATCCAGATCGCAGAGGAAGCGCAGTCCAGGCCGCCGGTCAGGGACGAACGGCTCCCTCCCCTGCAGCTCTTGGTCAACGAGCAGACCAACCGGCCCGATGAAAGGCATATCAATCTGACCGCCGGTCTCATTGAGAAAACACTCGCAGAATTCGGAATTCCGGCCAAGGTAATTGGTTTCCGGGTCGGGCCGACGGTAACCCAGTTCGCCCTCGAACCCGGTTTTGTAGAAAAACCGGGGTCCGATAGCGAAGCCAACCGTCAAAAGGTAAGGGTTTCGCAAATCTCCGCGTTGTCGCGCGACCTGGCGCTGGCGCTCTCCGCCGAACGTCTACGGATCGAGGCGCCCGTCCCTGGAAGGCCCTACGTTGGCGTGGAAGTGCCCAATTCGCGCTCGTCCATGGTGCGTTTGCGGCCAATCCTGGAGACGGAGGCATTTTACACTTTCGGATCACCGCTAACCATTGCCTTGGGGAGGGACGTATCCGGCCAGGCCGTGGTCGCTGACCTGGCGCGCATGCCCCACCTGCTCATCGCTGGCACGACTGGCTCCGGCAAGTCGGTATGCATCGCCGCGCTGACCGCCTGTCTGGTTATGAACAACACGCCAGAGGACATGCGGCTCGTCATGATCGACCCCAAGATGGTCGAACTCGTGCGGTTCAACGGGCTTCCCCATCTTTACGGCAAGGTGGAGACCGAGCTGGAACGGATTCTGGGTGTGTTACGCTGGACAACCGTCGAGATGGACCGGCGCTATAAGCTGTTGGAATCAACCCGCTCTCGAAATATTGACACCTATAACCGGAAGATCCGGCGACGCAAACCCGAGGAGACCTTACCGCATATCGTGGTGATGGTGGATGAACTGGCCGATTTAATGATGTCGGCTCCTGACCAGACCGAGCACACACTGGTTCGCCTGGCCCAAATGGCGCGCGCTACCGGCATCCACCTGGTAGTAGCAACCCAGCGACCCAGCACCGATGTCGTCACCGGATTAATCAAGGCAAACTTCCCGGCGCGCATCTCATTTGCGGTCGCATCCTCGGTCGATTCACGCGTGATTCTGGACGGCGCCGGCGCAGAAAACCTGTTGGGAAGCGGCGATATGCTCTTCCTGCCTCCCGAAGTCGCCCATCCCATCCGGGCCCAGGGTGTTCTGATCACAGACCAGGAGATCGAGAAGGTCATCACCTTCTGGCAAAAAGCGCACACGGAAGAAGATTCCGGAGAACCCCCTTGGGAAGAGCTGTTGGAGCAGGATGCGGCTCTGGCCGACAAGGATGACCTACTTCCCAAGGCGGTGGAAGTTGTACGCAAATCCCAGCGGGCAAGCGCATCATTGCTCCAGCGGCGGTTGAAAATTGGTTATCCGCGCGCCGCCCGCCTGATCGACGAGTTGGAGGATCTAGGCGTCGTTGGACCGGCCCAAGGAGGTGGTCGCGAGCGCGAGGTCTTGATGAGCCCGGAAGATGAAATCGAATTACCTTGAGATAAGGAAGGTAACCCTTAAGTGGAACACGCCGCGAAAAATAATGGACGCTTAACTTTTACAGACCAGATGCGGAATCGTTTTAAGGCGATTTTGGATCCCGTTGCAGGCTTTCTAAACGGCCTGGGTCTGATGCCCAACACTATGACGATTTTGGGCCTGATAGGCAACACGCTGGGCGCATTTTTCCTCGCCCAGGGCAACATGGTGGCAGGCGGCATCTTGATCCTTCTAATGGGGCCCGTGGACGCTTTGGACGGTACCATGGCCCGCCTGCGCGGTGAGTCGGGAGTTTTTGGCGCTTTTGTCGACTCGGTAACAGATCGCTACTCCGAATTGGTGATATTTGCCGGGCTGTTAGTTTATTTCCTGGTAAACGATGATTGGCTGCTTTCCGGTCTGACTTACCTGGCAGCGGCTGGCTCGGTTCTGGTCTCGTATGTGCGCGCCCGGGCTCAATCCTTGGGTTACGACACGAAAGTGGGTGTTCTGACCCGCCTGGAGCGATACCTGGTATTGGCGCCGGCCTTGCTGATTAACTTTCCGGAAATCGGCCTGTGGATCATCGCGCTGCTGGCGAATTTCACGGCGGTGCAGCGCATCCTGGATATTCGCCGCCAGGCGCGCTCGAATCGATAAGAGTCAGAGGAGAAAATATGGGAATTGAGGTAGGACCGTTATTTATCCGCTATTATGGGATCATAATCATGATAGGCGTCGTGGCCGCCGCCTGGTTGGCCGAGCGCGAGGCCCGGCGCAGGGGCTTGAATGGTGAACTCGTCTGGGATGCGTTAGTCTGGGTCTTGATTGCAGGCATTATCGGAGCACGGATCTGGCACATCCTCACGCCTCCCGAATCGATGAAAGCGGTCGGGATTACAACCGAGTTTTATCTCACCCATCCCCTGGATGCAATTGCCATCTGGCAAGGCGGGTTGGGCATCCCTGGAGCAATAATCGGCGGATTAATCGCCCTGTATTTTTTTGCTCGCCGCAACAAACTGAATTTCCTGGTGTGGATCGATATAGCCGCGCCTGCGCTCGCTTTGGCCCAGGCAATCGGAAGGTGGGGAAATTTCGTCAACCAGGAGCTCTACGGAAGACCGACGGATTTGCCCTGGGGAATTTATATCGACCCTCAATACCGCCTTCCCGGCTTTCAGGACCAGGCATATTACCATCCTCTCTTTCTTTATGAATCACTTTGGAACTTAGCCAATCTGGGGCTGCTACTCTGGTTGGGTCGCCGCTACCAGGATAGACTTAAGCCTGGAGACCTTTTCCTGGTCTATTTGATCATATATCCTCTCGGACGGTTTTTGTTGGAATTTTTGCGCCTGGACCCGTCCAGGGTAGCGGGTATCAATGCCAATCAAATCCTGATGTTAGTCGTCGCCGTGCTGTCTGTGGGGACATTAATTTGGAGGCACCGGCAGCAATTCGGATTTTCTCCCGGAACCGCCGACGCGCAGGACTGAAACTTAGAACTTTGAAAGTTCGAAATCCGCTGGCTGCAATATAATTCATCCAACTTGAAATTAGCTCCGGTTCATACGTTTAATGATCGTCACTGAAGGCCTCTGCAAGTTATTCGATAGTTTCCTGGCTGTGGATGGGGTCAGCATCCATGTCCGTGCTGGTGAGGTTTTAGCGCTGCTCGGTCCCAACGGCGCCGGCAAAACAACGACCGTGCGTATGTTGACCTCTGTGCTCAAGCCCTCCCGGGGCTGGGCGCGCGTGGCCGGATACGATGTGGTGGAGCAGGGTGCAAAAGTGCGTGCTGCGGTGGGTGTATTAACGGAACAGCATGGGCTTTATGGTCGCATGCCCGCCGCTGAATACCTGGATTTTTTCGGACAGTTGTATGGTTTGAATCCGGCAAGCCGCGGCAAACGAGTGGACCAGCTCCTGGAGAAATTCGGCCTGCAGAATGTGCGTCGCCAACGGATTGGTGAGTTTTCGAAAGGGATGCGCCAGAAGCTGGCCCTGGCCCGGGCGCTATTCCACGACCCACCAGTGCTGTTGTTGGATGAGCCGACCTCCGCCATGGACCCGGAAAGCGCTCGCCTGGTGCGCGATTCGATTCGGGACTTGCGTTCGGCCGAACGCGCCATCGTAATCTGCACCCACAATCTGGCTGAAGCGGAAGAGCTGGCAGACCAGATTGCCATCATCCGCCGCGGCAAGATCATCGTCCAGGGCACGCCCAAGGCGCTCAAGGAGACGTTGCTCGGACCGGTTGAATTTGAAGTGCGGCTGGGATCCGCTCTAAATGGTCGCAGCCCGCAAGTGCCCGCCGGGGTAAGGATCACCGCACAAGGGACCGATTGGTTCCGTTACCACGCCATTCAACCGGAACACGCCAACCCCCGTCTCCTGCGGGCGCTGCTTGAACAGGATGTTCCGGTCATCAGCCTGCACGAGATCCCTCGCAGTTTGGAGCAGGTCTATCTAAAGGCGATCAATCACGCCTATGAGACCATGGAGGTGCCGGATGCTCGCTGAACTTCGCCCGGCGCTGATCATCACCCGTCGCGAGATCCGCGATCAATTTCGGGACTGGCGCATCATCATTCCCATCCTGGTGCTCACTGTGCTGTTTCCCAGTTTGATGAACTTCACCGCCCACCAGGCGGCGAATTTCGTCCAGCGCTACGGCGCGACCGCTGTCGGTGACCGGTTGATGCCTTTCTTACTGATGGTGGTCGGTTTTTTTCCGATCTCCGTCTCCCTGGTCATTGCTCTGGAAAGCTTCGTTGGAGAAAAAGAACGCCACAGCATTGAACCGCTGTTGTGCAGCCCTTTGAGTGATTGGCAGCTTTATTTGGGCAAGTTGCTGGCGGCTACCGTTCCGCCGCTGATAGCCAGCTATATCGGGATCGGCGTCTATTTGATTGGCCTTTACCGCAAAATCGGCTGGACGCCGGAACCGGATTTGTTGGTCCAGATCCTGCTGCTCACAACTGTGCAGGCCGTCGTAATGGTAAGCGGCGCCGTTGTCGTCTCCTCCCAAACAACTTCGGTGCGGGCTGCCAACCTGCTGGCCTCCTTCATCATTATCCCGATGACATTTTTGATCCAGGGGGAAAGTGTCGTGATGTTTTGGGCCAACTATGATGTGCTTTGGTGGGCCATCATCGGTCAAATCGTAGTCGCCGCGCTCCTGATCAGGACGGGCGTGTCCAAGTTCAACCGGGAAGAACTGCTGGGACGCGAGCTGGACGTGATCAACCTGCGCTGGGGGATCAGCACCTTTTGGAGAGCGTTCATCGGTCACGCTACTTCGCCCTTTGACTGGTATCAAAAGGAAGTTTTTCCAACCCTGCGACGTCTGAACATGCCGCTTGGCCTGATTGCCGCCACCCTGGCAGTTGGGATGGTAGTCGGAGCCGGGCAGGCCCGGGTCTTCGTCTTGCCCGCTGATGCGCTCCAGCTGGAGAACCTGGGAAAGGGCTTCGTAACCGGGTTGGAGGCGATCCGTTTCTTCTCGGTTGAAAATGTATCCGCCGTCTGGCTGCACAACCTGAGGGTCATGATGCTGGCGACCGTCCTGGGCATATTCTCCTTTGGAGTTTTGGGAATATTGGTCCTCATGGTTCCCATGATGCTGATTGGCTACTTCACAGGAGCAGTCGCCGGTGCAGGCATCTCGCCCTGGCTATTTATGCTGGCCTTCGTCGTCCCGCATGGCATCCTGGAGGTGCCGGCAATCATCCTGGTGGGCGCGGCCATCCTGCGCCTGGGAGGCACACTGGCGGCGCCCAGCCCGGGAAAGACGATCGGGGAAGCCTGGCTGCAAGCCTTTGGGGATTGGACAAAGGTGATCGTTGGACTGGTTTTGCCTCTCCTGTTCGGAGCAGCCTTGCTGGAAGTTTTCGTTACACCAAAACTGGTTCCTTTGATTTTTGGGGGTAGATAAGATTATCTTGGCCCGCCAGAAGGGAACTTGAATGCCGAAATTAATCATCCTGGGATCAGCCAATGCCGTCCCTGCTGAAAACCACGAAAACACCCACATGATCCTGGTCGGAAAGGAACGTCGGCTTTTGATCGATTGCGCCAGCAATCAAATCCTTCGCCTGGAACGGGCTGGGGTCGATCCGAACACGCTGACCGACTTAATTCTGACCCATTTCCACCCCGACCATGTCTCCGGTGTGCCCTTGCTGCTGATGGATACCTGGTTGATGGGCCGGCGCCAGCCCTTGAACGTGTACGGATTGGATCACACGATTGACCGCACGCAACGGGTGATGGCGGCTTATGCCTGGGAAAATTGGCCCAACTTCTTCCCGGTAATTTTCGAGCGGCTGCCCGAAGAGGAGCGGACAATCCTCAGCGATTGCGAGGAGTGGCGAGTGCTTTCCTCACCGGTATGTCATTTGATCCCTACGATTGGCTTGAGAATAGAATTCCCCCATTCGGGCAAAATTTTGGCCTACTCCTCCGATACAGAGCCTTGCCAGCAGGTCGTCGCGCTGGCAAAGAATGCCGATGTGCTGATCCACGAGTGCACCGGCGCCTCACCCGGGCATTCCTCGGCGTCCCAGGCCGGCGAGATAGCTGCCCAGGCCGGCGCGAAATCTCTACTCTTAATCCACTACAATGCCAGGAGCATTGATCCGGAGTACTTAACGCTGGAAGCCCGAAAAACGTTTGGGGGAGAAGTTAACCTTGCTCGAGATTTTATGGAAATCCAATTTTAGCAATCGATTTCCATTTTTATTACCAGCCCTCAATAAACGGCACCCAATCCTCGTTGTCCGAAAGATGGCGACCAAATATGTAGGTCATCGAAGACGGCGGCTCTTTCGGACTCCGCAGCAGGCGCATCTGGGCCTGTTCGATAGTCCGCCCTCCCTTGCGGTGGTTGCAGGATGGGCAGGCCGCCACGAGATTCTCCCAGACATGCTTCCCACCAAGCCGGCGCGGGAATACGTGGTCGATGGTTAAATAGGAGTATGTGTTCCCGCAGTACTGGCAGGTGAAATTATCCCGCCGCAAAATTTCGCGTTTGGTCAGCTTGATCCTCGGCCTGGGGCGCCTGACCATCCGTTCAAGGCGAATGACCGATGGGCGCGGAAAAGTCTGGGAGATAGTCTTGATCTCTCCACGCCCGTTGAGGATCAGGCTGGCTTTACCAGTCAATACTAATCCAATCGCCCGCCGCGTGTTGCACACGTTGATGGGCTCAAAATTCGCGTTCAATACCAGTACCGGAGCTTGCATAATTTCCTCTTTAACTTTGCGAATTATACCGCGGGATGCGCGTAGATTGCCAGACTCGACCTTGGTGCAAAACCTTGCGAAGGTTGGATTTCCAGGATCAACGTATGGGCGTAAAACCTTCGCAAGGTTCTCTTTGCTGCGGGAATTAATTTATAATACCGGCATGAAGAACGTGACCGATCAGCAAGAGTTCCGCCCCGAACTGAACTCCCGGCGCGGCGAATTAATTGCCTGGGGCACCGCACTGATGGTTCTGGCGGGATGGTTTATCCTGAAGCAGAGTGATCAGCCAGTCCTTCCCGTGGTGCCTGTCCTGGGAATCCTGCTCCTGCTGGCTGCTCTAAGCATCAGCCTGGGAAATTGGCTGGACCGGCACACTTATGTGCGCCTCCAGGATGGCGGAATTGCCTTCAGCAACGGCCTGCGTCGCGTTCATTTGGAATGGGACCAGATCAAGCGAGTCGAAGTTTTTCCCTCGAATTGGGGGAATAAAATCCACGTGCTGGGCGAAGACGCTCATTTTGAATTTCGCACCCTGGGCGATGTCCAGGCGTATGGAAAAACCATCGGAAGGGTCGGGTTTGAAGATGGAGAACGAATATTGAAGCACATTCTGGAGCGCAGCAACCTGCAGGATCTGCACCAGCGAGAAACCGGTTATTATTATGAACATTGATGAACAAGTCACTTACCTGATGCAGGGTACCGAATATGGCGATGAGGCCCTTAAGCAGGCGATGGCGGAGGAGCTGCGCCAGCGACTGATCGAAGCGCAAGAAGAGGGCCGTCCTTTGCGCGTCTATTGCGGATACGACCCAACCTCTACGGATTTGCACCTGGGGCATACCATCACCATCCGCAAGTTGCGCCAGTTTCAAGAGCTCGGTCACGAGGTGATCTTTCTGATCGGCACGTTTACATCTCTGATCGGTGACCCTTCTGACAAAGACCAGCTCCGTCCGCAGCTATCGCCCGAAGAAGTTGAGGCGAACGCCCGCACTTACGCCGAACAAGCCTTCAAAATCCTGGACCGTGAGAAGACCGCGGTGCGCTACAATGCCGAATGGCTTTCCCGGTTGGTCTTTGCAGACCTGATTAAGTTGGCCTCGAATTTCACCCTCCAGCAGTTTATCAATCGAGAAAACTTCCGGTTACGCTGGGAGCAGGGCGATCCCGTATACCAGCACGAGACCTTTTACCCCATTATGCAGGGCTACGATGCATACGCGCTGCGGGCTGATGTGCAGGTAGGCGGAACCGAGCAGCTCTTCAATATCGTCACCGCCGCCCGCAAAATCATGACCTTTTTGGGAGTCAAGCCAAACATCGCTATCCTAATGGGTATTCTGCCGGGCACAGATGGAGTAGTCCGGATGAGCAAGTCCCTTGGCAACCATATCCCCATCCTGGCGGCTCCCGAGGATATGTACGGCAAGGTGATGAGCATTCCGGACCACGCTATGGGCGATTACTTCCGGCTGGTGACCCGCTGCACCGCGCAGGAGATCGCTAATCTGGAGCGGGACGTAGCATCCGGGCGTCTGCATCCGCGCGACGCCAAGATGATGCTGGCTCGCGAGATTGTGGATATCTTTCACGGCCCGGAAGCCGCCGCGGTAGCCGAACAGAGCTTCGTGCAAGTATTTCAAAAGGGTAGACTGCCCGAAAAGATGCCTGAATACCACCTTAAAGCAGATCAAACTGTTTTGGATGTCTTGGAGGACTCCGGCCTGGTATCCAGCCGCAGCGAAGCACGCCGGCTGATCAAGCAAAGTGGTGTACGCCTGGATGGTGAAACTCTAAACGATCCCTACGAAAAGTTCCCTCACCCGGGAGTGCTGCAGGTCGGCAAGCGGAACTTTATTGAGATTAAGAACAGGTCTTGAAAATTTTCAAAAATGCGCTAAAATTAAAATGAGGGAAAGTTAGTGCCCAAATTCTGAGGAAGCGTTAAGCTTGCCTCTTTTGCCCAAGATGGGTTTGTCCTGCGAGGACCAAAAATTTGCACAACTTTCCCT
>DATCIL010000441.1:0-3531 GCA_036507795.1 Anaerolineales bacterium
AATAATTATGGAAGCCAGAGCTTTAGAAGGTATTATCCCGGCTGTCATCGTGCCGATGCGCAGTGATTTCTCGATTGACGAGGCAGCCTTCGAAACGTACCTGGAATGGGTTGTCAGCCAGGGACCGGTGGGGTTGGCTGTGAATGTCGATACCGGTGAAGGTCCTTATCTCACAGCCGGCGAACGGATCAGGGTGATCCAGAGCGCCCGTAGAATCGCCAATGGAAGATGTTTCATTGTGGCAGGTGTAGGTGGTCCGGGCACGTTAACCGCTGTCGATAATGCCAAAGCGGCTCGAGACGCCGGAGCCGACGCGCTGCTGGTTTTCCCGACCGCTGCATTCCTTAACGATCCTTTGGATGCAGGCATCCCTTTTGAATACCATCGAGCTATCGGCGAGGCAGCGGATCTGCCTCTGATTGTCTTTCAATTGGGACCGATCTTCGGCGGCGTGAACTATCCTGCGGAAGCGCTGATAAAGATATTACAATTACCCAATGTTGTCGGGTTGAAGGATGCTTCCTTTGACGCGCAGCGATTTGTCATGACCCGGGACATTGTACGGCAAGCCGATCATCCGGTCACATTACTGAGCGGCAACGATAATTTTTTGCTGGAGAGTTTCTTGCTTGGGGCGCAGGGGGGCTTGCTGGGTTACGGTGCTGTAGGCGTTGGCCTGCTGGTGGAAATGCTGGAGGCGGTAAAAAATAACCAATTTGATCGGGCAATAAGTATGCAAGCGCGCGTCCAGGGATTTTGTGATTATATTTATGGAAGACCGATAGGCGATTACCGGGCGCGGTGTAAAGTCGCTTTGGTCCACATGGGTCTGCTCTCTCCGGAGCAAACCTACATTCGGCCACCCTTTCTCTCATTATGGCAAGCTGAGAAAGAAACCGCTCACCAGGCTGTCGAGAAGGCCGGATTATTGTCTGTAGCGGCACACTCAACGATGTTACCGTAACTTACTAATCTGCGCTCAACAAAAAAATAAAAGGACTGTATAATGGACAAACCCGATCATATTTAGATGAAGATGATGAATCAAAACCTTTCCCTCGCATTACTCCGCGCTGGCTGCGCGCTGATATTAACGCTGACCACTGCGCTGTTCGTGGCTTCCATCCCTGCCCGCTTTTCGCAGTTGAATCAGCTGGCGCCGGAACTCAACCTGCAGTCTGGCACTTTAGGCCCCCAGGAAGCGGCTGCGCTTGAAACGATTGGCCTCTCTTTGTCTGCGTATGCGGCATATATCACGACAGTGGAGGCGCTCACCGCCTTTGCCGGCATCCTGGTTGGTACAATCATCTTCTGGCGCCGGAGAAACGACCGTATGGCCCTCTTCGTTAGCATCGCACTCGCTACTCTGGGGACATTTCCTACTCCCTTGATGACTTACTTTTCCACGCTCAACCCGGTCTGGGCAGGCGTGCTTTCCATTCTGCAGTTTATTGCCATTGGACCATCGTTCTTGATTTTTTATCTCTTCCCGGATGGTCGCTTTGTGCCGGCATGGACGAAATGGTTTGGGACCAGCTGGTTATTATACGCGGCGTCCTGGCTGATTTTCCCCGCTCTAAGGCCTCCCATAACTTTATTTGCGGTGAGTACCATTTCACCGGTCATGCTGTTCTTTTTGGTGCTGTGGATCTCAGTTGGTGTGTACGCCCAAATCTTTCGTTACCGGCAGCATGCCAGCCAGACTCAGCGGCAGCAGACCAAGTGGATTGTATTTGGTTTTAGCGTGACCCTGATTGTGATTATCCTGGTTGGCACTTTAGCCGGATTGTATCCTATGGACACGGCCACGCCCTCAGGAATGTTGCTGCTCCTGGTTGGCATCAGCATTGTTTTGATCGCGCTTTCCATTACCCCGGTCACGGTCATGGTCTCGATTCTGCAGTATCGTTTGTGGGACATCGACCTGATCATCCGGCGCACATTGAGCTATGCGATCATGAGTGGACTTTTGGGCCTGACCTATTTTGGGGGAGTAGTGGGCCTGCAAGCGATCTTCAGCACGATAACTGAGCAGAATTCCACCATTTCGATCATCCTTTCGACCGTGGCTATTGCTGCGTTGTTTACGCCCGTGCGCGTCCGCGTGCAGGATTTCATCGATCGCCGCTTCTACCGTAAGAAATACGACGCCGAACGGGCCCTGGCCCAATTCGCCGCCGCAGCGCGTGACGAGGTCGATATGGAGCGGCTGACGCGGGCTCTGCTCGGCGTGGTGGAGGAGACCATGCAGCCCGAGCGCATCTCGTTATGGTTGGTCAAAGACGGCTGAACACAATCGTTCTCCCACCGGCTCCAGCCGCCGTCCTCGGCGGCGTTTATCCGGCTTTTCCTCCCGTATCCGATGACCGCTGATCAGTTAGCAGCCTCCAAGCCGCGTTAACTGTAGCCATTGATCACCTCTAACTGACGCCCAGTGCTCGTTTTTGTCTGCTGTGGCAATTTTCTTGACACAAGTTTAATATGCTGATATAGTTAACCATATGGTTAACTATTCTGAAACTTTAGACCACACATTTTCAGCCTTATCCAGCCCGATAAGACGGGGGATGCTGGCGCGATTGGCGCGCGGCTGGGCGACGGTGACCGAACTGGCAGAACCATACAACGTCTCCTTACCGGCCATATCCAAGCATCTGCACGTGTTAGAAAATGCGGGATTGATCGAGCGGCGCGTGCAGGGCAGGGTGCATTATTGCCGCCTCTTGTCGCAGCCGCTGGAAGAAGCCATCGAGTGGTTGGATTTCCACCGAAAATTCTGGGAAGGGCAGTTCGAGTCCCTGGCTCAGTTTCTACAGGAACGAGATCAGGAGGATCCTGGTGTTTGAAAAGGCTTTCACGCCCACCTCACTAAAAATCCGAGGCGTTTTCAGGGCTTCCAGGCAACGTGTGTTCGAAGCCTGGACGAAGCCAGATCTGCTTAAGCAATGGTTTCATCCGGCGCGGGGATACTCGGTGCCTTTGGCGGAGGTCGATTTGCGCGTGGGAGGAAAATATCGCCTGGGTATGCTGCCCCCGGGTGAAGAGGAAATGATCGCCGTGAGCGGGGAGTACCGGGAAATTGAACCATTGGAGAAATTGGTTTTCACCTGGGCCTGGGAGAGCGATGATCCTGAGACGGAAGAAACGCTGGTGACGGTGGAGTTCTTTGACCGGGGAGGCCATACCGAAGTGGTGTTAACCCACGAACGCTTCCCGCATCCCGACGCCCGCGACCGGCATGTTGCCGGCTGGGAAGGATGTTTAACAGGACTGGCAGCTCTATTTGATCAACAGGAGGTGTGATCGGACCTTCAGACGGCACACTCGTCGAGATCTTACTGGTTTATCAATCTTATCGTCAAAGGAAGGAAAAAATGTCTGAGCAAATCCAACACACGATTGCGGTAAAAGCAAGCCGCGAAAAAGTATTCAAAGCCTTGACCGATGCGGATGAATTGATGCGTTGGTTTCCATCGCAGGTGGAATCGGATCCGAGACCGGGTGGCGCGTTCCGCTATGAATGGAAGTTCC
>DATCIL010000442.1:0-2658 GCA_036507795.1 Anaerolineales bacterium
TCTCAGGCTTCACGCAACCGGTTCTTTTTGGCAATTGAAGCCGAAGATCCGAATTTTGATTTAGAGGAAACACGGGATTTCCTGGAGAGCTTAGTACCCGTCGAAGTCTCCGAGGTTCATCGCTAGATGGTAAGTCTTGTGCGCCCTCAAAATTATTTAATTCTAACGCTAATGATGATATTGCTCTTCTTAACAGGTTGCGCGAGCGACATGGTTGATCAAGCCAAGTATGAACCGCTGGAAGTCAGCCCGTTTTTTGCGGACGAACGCTCAGCCAGGCCATTGGTAGAACATACTATACCGCGCGATGCATTCATCGAGGATCAAAGTATCGCCAGCGGCAGGACGGAAGATGGCGACCTGGTGGAGGATATCCCTCTTGAGATCACCATCGAGTTTCTTGAGGAAGGTCGGAAAAACTACGATGTCTATTGTTCACCTTGCCATGGGTTTGATGGTTTTGGTGAGGGAATGATCGTGAGGCGCGGTTTTTCGGCGCCACCGTCCTTTCATGCCGAGAGATTGCAGCAGGCGCCAGCCGGTCATTTTTTTGACGTAATTACGAACGGATTTGGACAAATGTTTTCCTACGCTTACCGCATTCCAGTAAGGGATCGGTGGGCAGTCGTTGCTTATATACGGGCACTGCAATTGAGTCAAAACGCTTCTCCTGAAGATGTCCCTCCCGAGGAGTTGCAGCAACTGCAACAGGGCAACTGACCAGGGGCGCGCCAATGATTTCCCAACAAGCTGGATGTTATTTTTTGTGAAGATTTATGGATAAAACGCTTTCTGATCTGCACAGGATTCAAAAAGGTTCGCTTACGGCCGGGATAATCGGCCTGGTTGTCCTTGTGTTAGGTGCATTTTTAAGCGGGCTCGACCAGTTCTTCCAGTCGTACCTTTATGCTTACCTTTATTGGTTGGGGATTACGCTCGGTTCTTTGGCACTCGCTCTTCTTTATGGCATGGTTGGGGGCAATTGGGGCATGGTGATCCGACAAATCAGTGAAGCTGCTTCGAAAACGCTGTGGCTGGTGGCGCTTCTGTTCGTTCCGGTTGTTTTTGGTCTCCGTTATCTTTATCCATGGGCACGACCGGATCTGGTGGCTGCCGATCCGCTTCTACAACATAAGAGTATGTACTTAAACATACCTTTCACCGTTGGCCGGGCGATTTTGTATTTCGGCGTGTGGGCTTTCTTAATCTGGAGCCATGTCCGCCGTTCCTCAGCGCCGCCGGCCGATGATCCAGAGGAAAGGAGGCGGATCCAGCGCTTCAGCGCGATTGGTTTGATCCTTTATTTTCTTACCATGACATTTGCGTCTATTGATTGGGTGATGTCTTTACAACCTGATTGGCTCTCAAGCGTATATGGCATGTTAATCATTGCCGGTCAGGCGCTATCCGCGTTTGCGTTTGCCATTGCTTTATTGCCATTTCTGGTAAAACAAGAACAGCTCGCCGCCGTCATCACCCCGCGCCATTATCGGGACCTGGGGGCTTTGTTGCTGACCACGGTAATGTTGTGGGCATACCTGGGATTTTCCCAGTATTTGATCATCTGGTATGGCGACCTGCCGAGAGAAGTGACCTGGTATATCAGCCGGACTACCGGAGGTTGGGAATGGATCGGGCTGGTTGTAATACTCCTCCAATTTTTTCTGCCTTTTTCCATCCTGATTTCCTTAAGAGCCAAACAAAATCCACGCGTTCTGGCCGCCATCGCCTCGCTGATCATCGTAATTCGCCTGGGTGATTGGTTCTGGGAAGTTGCGCCGGCTTTCCATTCACAAGTGCTCAGAATTCACTGGTTGGACATTGTCACGCCGATTGCCATTGGTGGATTGTGGTTGGCGGCCTTCTTCCGGCACCTGGAGCGAACGCCGCTCAGGTTGGTGACCGCTTCACACTACTCGCGGCAAAGCAGGACCGAAATGAATGAGGAAACCGCATGAATCGCGGACCAACTTCCAGTGATCACGAGCAGCACCAGACGGAAGACGAGTCTATCTACTTCTCTCCGCTGATCCTTGGTCTCGTAGCCCTCAGCCTCCTCGTGATGATGGGGCTGGCAATGGGGCACGCAGCTCTCGTGGCTTTAATCAGCCCGCCTGCCAGATCTCCACGACCGACAGCGATCTTACCGCCAGAGCCGCGCCTGCAGGCCGCACCCAGGATCGAATTTCAAGAAATGAAGGCGACACAGATGGCGCGATTAAATAATTATTCCTGGATAGACGAAGAGGCAGGGATCGTGCGCATTCCCATCGAGCGGGCAATGCAATTGGTTGCGGAAAGAGGCTTTATGATCACCACCCCAGGCGCGCCGGGAGTCGCCGGGACGCCGGGCCCGGGCGAGACGAATGAAGATACAACAGAAGGTCAGAGGCTTTTCCAGGAACTGGGCTGCGGTGGCTGCCATACCGGAGCACCGGATGCAGCCGCACCGCCTCTGGAGGGCTTATTTGGCGAGGAAGTAACTTTGGCGTCTGGCGAAACAGTCAAAGCAGATGAAGGCTATTTGCGCGAATCGATTCTTGACCCGGATGCAAAGATCGTGGAAGGCTACCAGCCGATCATGCCCAGCTTTCAAGGAGAGGTGAGCGAAGAGCAGCTGGCTGCCTTGATCGCTTATATTAAATCTCTGGGAAATGA
>DATCIL010000443.1:0-6087 GCA_036507795.1 Anaerolineales bacterium
CGCCTGAAGATGGTCCAGGAACCGGCCCCGAGAGTGGTGGCTGCAGCTTCCTGTGCGCGGTCCAGGTCCAGCAGCACCGGTTGAACGGTTCGCACAACGAAGGGAAAAGTGATGAAAAGGAGCGCCATGATAATCCCTGGAGGCGCAAATATGATCGAGATACCGAATTGCTCTTTCAATAAGGCGCCCAAGGCCTGTTGTGGGCCAAAAAGGACGACCAGCATCACCCCGGTGACCAGGGTAGGAATCGCTAACGGCAGGTCGACGAGGCTGTTAATGAGCGTCTTTCCAGGGAAATCATAACGCACCAGGGCGTAAGCGGTCAGCGTCCCCATCATGGTATTGATGATCGTCATGATTGCTGCAGTCCATAGCGTCAGAATCAATGCGCTCCAGGCAATCGGCAGCGTTACCTGGTGCCACAGGCCGGTCAGGCCTTCCCGCAATCCATCCTGAATAATTACGAACAAGGGGATGAGCAGCAACACGGTTAAATAGACGAGGGCAACACCTCGGAGACCCCTGCGCCCCAGGGGAGATTGATAGCCAATCTCTTGCTTGGGTGTTTTCGTTTTCAACCCATCATCCCGGAGCCATGTAATGCGAGCGGACAATCATCGTTGCGATATCGGGTAACAGCCCCAGTGTTTGACCGGCCACGCCATTCAGGGAGATCCCCCCGCCAGAACGAACCAGCGGCGCGCCCAAAACCAGCAGGTCAAAACTGCCATCGCGAGCCTCAGATTGAATCTCCTCTGGAACGGTTCCGGAGCGTATGGCCGTCTGGGCCGGGACGCCCAACAGGGACAGGGATCGAACGCCGCCTTCGAGAAAGCGCTCTGCCCTGGCCCGAGAGTCCTGCCTGGCGCTCGATGACGTGAGCACCGAAAGCAGGGTCGCATCAGCGCTCAGATGGCGTATGAGCCTGCCGGCAAATAAGACGTCGTCTTTACCGGGTTCCCCGCCTAAAATGCAGATCAATGCCTTGCTCGGAGTCGCTTGTGGGCGAGGCACCAGGAGCAAATGGTGGTCTCCGGCCTCGCGTAGCTGCTCTGCCAGACGCATATCTTCCTGGTGATTAAACCCCAGGACAACGAGGTCATGTTGTTGTCGTTCGACTGCCTGTCTAACTGCCTGTGCCGGCTCGTTCTCTGAGGTGAGCACTTCAAGCGCAGCCAGTCCGCTGCCCAATTGTCTGCGGGCTTCTTGCAGATGTGACTGTAGCGCTTCGCCTTGCGCCCCCCAGCCGATCAAGGTAACCCGCGCATGGGCGAGACGGGCGATCTGCCCGCCCAGATTCAGAGCCGCCTGGGAACGCAGGGAACCGTCGGTGAGGATCAAGAAACTGAGACCCGGATGTGCCAGGACATGAATCCGGTGAACGCCTACCCAGGTCTTATCTCCCTGCTGAAGTGGGAACCGGGCTGCCTGCTCGGGCGAGCGAGTGGCATCGACCAGGATAGAATTGGATCCGAAAGCAACAGGCGGCGAGATTGACCGTACTCCCGAGATGGCGGGTAGGCGGAGACGAAGCCGTTCGTGGGCTCCTCCAAAAGAGACTTCCTCCACAACCGCTTCCCCCAGCTTGGGGCTATCCATGATCGCAGCCTCGGGCGCCAGGGCAACATCTTCTGGACGGAAAAGCACCTGGGCGCGACCGTCCTGGCTGAGCTGTTGGCAATCATGGGAAATTGGGAAATACCACTTTCCTACTTTTACCCCCTCTGAGGTCAGGTCGCCGACCAGCAGGTTGGCCGTCCCAAGGAAGGAGGCAACGAACTCGGTTTGCGGTCGCTGGTAAAGCTCATCAGGGGTCCCCACCTCCACCAGGCGGCCGAAGCTCATCACGCCAATCCGGTCGGCGAGATCGAAAGCCTCTTCTTGATCGTGGGTGACGAAAATTGTCGCGATCCCAAGTTGGCGTTGGATATTTTTGAGGTTTCGGCGCAGTTCTCCCCGTATCTTGGCATCTAATGCGCCAAGCGGCTCGTCGAGCAGTAACACGTCGGGTTGGTATGCCAGTGCCCGGGCTAACGCCACTCTCTGCTGCTGCCCGCCGGACAGTTGCCTCGGTCTGCGATTCCCTAAACCCGCCAGACCCACCAGTTCCAATAACTCATCTCTTCGTTTACGCCGTTCAGCCGCAAGCACCTTCCGGATGCTCAGGCCGAATTCTACATTATCAGCCACCGTCATGGATTGGAACAAGGCGTAGTTTTGAAAGACAAAACCAACTTTTCGTTGTTGGGGTGCGAGGAATGTAACCTCCCGGTCATGCAGTAGAATTCGCCCCTGGTCGGCGGGCACCAGACCGGCTATCAGGCTCAGGATGGTGGTTTTCCCGCTGCCGCTGGAACCGAGCAAGACAAAGAATTCTCCATCACCTACCTCCAGTGACACATTGTTCACCACAGGATGGCCATCGTAGCGTTTGGTTAGCTGCTCCAGGACGATTGACACAAACACCTCTCGCCGGTGAGAAATCGATATGCGCGCCTGACAACGCTCAACAACGTAGTCATGCCCTGACACTAACCAGTTTAACAGCTCAGGATGACAGCTGCGATGATGAAGTCGTGATAAAGCTGTGACAGAAAGCCTGGAGCATCGAACTCTACGCGAGCGGTTCGCTGGTTGAGCGCCGCACTGAGTGCTGGTTGAGTAGGGTTGCGGTCATTGCAACCCATATCGAAACCTGGCGAAGTGTAGGCCTTCTTAGGCCGTATCGAAACCCTTGGATTGAGCCAGTCGAAATCAAGAACCGCCGCCAAAGTGTAGGGTAGCTAGGGTTTCTTAAATCCGTATCCTTTTCCCGGTATCGTTTCGATCAGGATTGGTTGTGAGGGGTCTGGTTCTATTTTTATGCGTAAGCGACGGATGAGCTGGCGAAGCATATCCCGGTCGCCCCCTCCAGGACCCCAGACGTGGTCAATCAGATCCTGGATGGACAGGATGTGACCCGCGTATAACATCATGTACTCTAACAAGCGGTTTTCCAGGGCTGTCAACGAGGCAATCTCTTCGCCTTTTATCTTTACTTCCCGTCGGCCAGTGTCCAGGGCTAAATCACCCACCTCCATCAACCCCGGCCCGCTCCCCGCTGTTGCGCGCCGCAACACAGCCTGGATCCTGGCCGTGAACTGGCGCGGGCTGAAAGGTTTGACCACGTAATCGTCTGCCCCGATCTTCAGCCCGTGGACAATGTCGTCTTCCTCCCCGCGGACCGTAAGCATGATGATCGGAGTGTCGGATTTTTCGCGAATTCGCTGTAAGACGGTAAACCCATCCAAAGCAGGCACAGTCTTCGGCAGGTTTACATCCAGGATCACAATATCCGGCTTTTCTTGTTCCCAGCGCTGCAAGGCGCTTTCGCCATCCTGGGCCTGGATAACCTCGAAGCCTTCGCGGCGGAGGGCGAAAGTGACCAAATCTGCCAGGACCTTGTCATCATCGACGACCAGTGCTTTCATTCGTTTTCCCTCTCATGCACCTTGGGATCGAAAACCGGGATCGTAAACCAAAAAACGGCCCCCTTCCCGGGTCCATCCTCAACGCCCACCCGCCCTCCCTGGGCCTCTACAATCGCCCGGACTACAGAAAGGCCTAAACCGGTTCCATAGTCTGCCCGCACGTTTTTGGACTGCAAATTGGGGAGCCAGGTGAACAATTCTCCTTTTTGTTCTGGCGGGATGCCCGGACCCTGGTCGGTCACGGAAATTCTCACTTCACGATCCTCTACCGTTGTACAGAATAGTATTTCGCTATCTTTTGGGCTCCACTTGATGGCGTTTGAAAGTAGATTGACCAGCACCTGGTGGGTGCGGCGCCCATCCGCCTGCACGAGCGGTAAGCCATCAGGCAACATCACCTGCAGCTGCAGATCATACTTCTCAAACAGGGGTCCCATCGTCTGGGTGGCGCTCGAAATGACTTCTGCCAACGCGATAGGCTTGGGTGAGACGCGGAACCTGCCAGCCTCGATACTGGCTCCCTCCAGGAGATTGTCGACCAGGGTCTGCAGGCTCAAAACACCCAGATAGTGAGCGGTCAATAGCTCGCGTAATTCAGCTGGATCCAGTTCGTCGAGCTGGTCCAACAGGAGTTCGATGGATACCGCCTGGGCGGTGAGGGGCGTGCGGAATTCGTGGGTGATATTGGCCAAAAAGTCGCCTAGCAATCTGCGGATGGCTTCTTCATTCGAGACGTCACGTAACACCAGGGCAAGGTGTGCTTTTCCAGCCTCCGTTGGCGCCAGTCTGGCCCCGGTGATTGCAAGGGTAAGCGGTCGACCGTTGACCAGGACGGTTACGATCTCCTGCTTTCCTGCCGGCACCTGGATACGTTGGCTAAAGCGCTCATTTGTTCCGTGCATTCGGAAAATATCGTCGATCGATTTCATCAACACCTGTTCTTTCTTCCAGCCCGTGATTCGTTCCGCACCCTGGCTGAAGAAAGTAATCCGGCGCTGGCGGTCGAGTGTGATGATCCCTTCGACGACGGATTCCAACAAATGATCTCCCCAGGCCTTCTCCAAACGGAGTTGTTCGAGTGTATGGCGCAGGGCTATCCGGGCGTCCTCCAGGGCGTATGCGACCTGGGTTACTTCACGTACCTGGAAATCTGCCGGTATTGAGTTGTCCAGATCTCCTCTGCGCAAGGCGATGGCTGCACCACGCAGGCGATCCAAAGGCAGGCTGATCCGCTTCGCCAGAATGAAACCCAGGGCGGAGGAGATCAGGATGACAATTGCGATCCCAGCACTCATCGTCCACGTCAGGCGTCGTTGGATCGCAAGGATATTGGTGATTGGCAGGGATACGATGGTTTCTAACTCCGTCTCATTATAACGAGAACGTGCGGCATAGTGAAGCATCCCGTTCAGAGTAAACCCCCCAATTGTCACCGATTCATTGGTTGAATTTGCCGCTATCGACGCATTGTTATTTACCACCTCCCAGCTTAAAGGATCATAAGGAATGGTTCCGGCGATCATTTGTCCATCGATAAGGAAAATTTGCTCCACGCCAGTCTGCTGGCGGAGTTGCTCCAGGAAATCCTCATCCAATCTTTGACCGGCCACCACTGAAATAGCCGAATTATTCAGGATGGGTCTGGATGCAAGTATCCACCCCGCTGCATTCGAATCAGATGGCGATAGATAGATATCGCTCTTCGAAACCGTCTGGCAGGCCTGTTCGGAGATGGGTGAACCGGCCTGGACGATGGGTTCACCATCTGGGCCGCATAGAAGCACCAGGTCCAGCCCTGCTCCCTCGCGCAGCGTTTCTAAATATGGGATCAATTGGCTTTGGTCGCCAGACTCCACCAATTCTAGAAGGGTTGGGCGCTGCGCAGTCAGGATTGCCAGGTTGCTTAATTCGCTCTGCCGGGCAGCCAGCGAAGTCTGTGTTGTGTGGCTGGCCTGGCTGACCAGCGTCCACGCCAGCCGGTCCAGCTGCTCACGAATCAACCAGATAGCCGGGATCCCGATCGCCAGTGAAGCCAGGATGATCAAAATGACAAGTGCAGCGACTACCTGCACGGATAAACTGATCGGTTTGCGTCGCGTAGTTCTGCCCACAGGTGCTCACCCTCAGTTCAGGTAACAAATGACGTACTGCTGCAGAAATCAACAGCCATTGCCAATTTTAACCTGAGAAGACAAATTCATCAGGGGCTAACTCGTTGGACTTTTGCAACCGTTTTCGTGTAAATCCCTTGTTCACCGAAAAAGGATGGTGTGGCCCGTTCCCATCCACCGAAGTATTCAATGGTGAATAAATCTTCGACCGGGGGATATTGATCGGAGGTGGCCTGGGCCACTTCAGGGTCGACGGATCGTAGACCGTACTTGGCAAAGATCTCTTGAGATTCAGAGCCAAACAAGAATTCTACGAAAGCTTCAGCGACCTCCCGCGTGCCATGTTTATCCACATGAGCGTCGATGACAGCGACTGGATTTTCGATCAAGATCGTTGAACTGGGGATGACCAACTCGTAAGTCTGCCCGTTCAACTGCCCAACCAGGACTTCATTCTCATAAGTGATGGCGACGTCGCCTACGCCTTTCTCGAAGTTGGTGATGCT
>DATCIL010000444.1:0-1632 GCA_036507795.1 Anaerolineales bacterium
GAGTTTCTCTCCCGCCTGCTGGAAGACGAGATCGAGCGCCGCGCCCAAAAGCAGCTCCATCTGCGGCTGCGGCGGGCCTCCCTCAACACCACCAAGACCCTGGAAGGCTTCGACTTCACCTTCAACCCCAACATCAACCGCCAGCAGGTCCTGGCCCTGGCCAGCTGCGACTTCGTGCGGGAGAAGCGCAACGTGTTGTTATGCGGTCCCACCGGGGTGGGGAAGACGCACTTAGCTCAGGCCCTTGGCCAGGAATCGGCCCGCCAGGGCTATGACGTGCTGCTCATCAGCGTGCAGAAGATGCTCAGCCACCTCAACGGCGGTCGCGCCGACGGCACCTGGGAGCGGCGGCTCAATTCCTACCTGCGCCCCGAACTCTTGATCCTGGACGACTTCGGCTTGAAGTCCATTCAACCACCAGGTCCCGAAGACCTGTATGATGTGATTAATGAGCGCTATGAGCACGGCAGCATCTTGCTCACCAGCAACCGCGCTCCCAGCGAATGGTCGGATCTGTTCCTGGATCCCCTGCTCGCTTCAGCCGGTCTGGACAGATTGTTGGACCGGGCTGAAGTGGTCATCATCCGCGGTCCCAGTTTCCGGGCGCAGGGGCGCAGGAACATCTTCGAGGAGGTGCAGATCGACGCACAAACGCTTTAACATTTCTCCAAAATGAATGATTTTATCGTTTTGCATCCGCTCAAAAAGTGGTACATCGTGGCCGCGAATCGCTGGATCATTGTTGCCGCGAATCCCCGGTACATTTACGTGCGCGAATTGACAGTCCCCATCTAGACCGATCCAGATGAGGGTAACCTGGGGGCTGCCGTCGCGGTTGAGGGTGACAAGGTGGGCGAGGCAGCCTGATTCGATGAGGTCTCTGACGTCCTGAGGGATTTTCACTGGGGACCTCCCAAGTTGGGCTCTTCATGTGGTGATGATAATCGTATAACGCGCGGGCTTGGCGGAGCGACGACTAACTCATTGATTCTACTGCAATAATACTTAAAACTCACATATTGGGTATGAATCTAAGTGTTTCTCTCGCTAAATCTTTTCTGCTTTACGGAGCCTTTCACGCTCGAATTAGGCTTTTCCCACCATCAGGAATTTGGCGAGAAGACCACTAGGTATCAAAGTCAAATTAACCAGCAGGTATAACTTGATACTCCGTGTTCCATTGATGTTCAGTTATATCGAAAATATAAAATATATTGACCTTATCGAAATATATGATAGAATAGAACTAAAGGATAATTAAACGTGCCAGAGATCAACGATATTGAGGAAATCATCCGATTGCACTGGAGTATTTTGACCGCTATGCAATTTTCCAGCCGCCCAGATTGGTTGGAGCTGGATATGACCATGGCGCAGATCAAGGCGCTCTTTACGATCTCCCAAGGGGAGGCCGTACCCATAAACCGCATCGCCGAATACCTAGGTGTGGGACAGCCAACGGCCAGCCATCTGGTCGACAAGCTTGTCCGCCAAGGGTTTGCCGAACGCTCCGAAAGTGCTACCGACCGGCGCGTGACACTTGTTCGCCTGACAACGCAAGGTGAAGATCTGGTGCGGCGGCTATACCAGGGCGGAGAAGAACAGTACCGCTCCTGGGTGAAGAAATTAACC
>DATCIL010000445.1:0-19500 GCA_036507795.1 Anaerolineales bacterium
ACTGGAATCTGACCAGGCGCATGCGCGCCATCCACAAATGTGAGGATACCCGCCTGGCGGGCGCGCATGCAGATATCCTTAACCGGAAAAAGAAGGGCCGTTGGAGAAGTGATGTGGCTGATAAATATTATTTTCGTTCTGAGAGTTACCCCTTGCCAGAAGTGTTCTGCGATCTCCTCCGAGGATCTGGCGGTTATTGGCACCGGCTGGCGGATATAAAGGGCACCCGTTTTTTGACTGACAAATTGCCAGACGTTGTCGCAGGCGCCATATTCGTGATCGGAAGCAAGGATTTCATCCCCGCGCTTCAAGCTTAGAGAGCGAGCTACCAGGTTGACGGCGTGAGTAGCGTTGGGAATAAAGACCAGATTGTCTGGGTCCGAATGCAGGTATCCAGCCAGCACCTGGCGCGCGCTGGCCAGATCATCCATCAAGCGCGTGTTGAAGAATTTAACAGGTTGGCGTTCGAGTTCTCGTTGAAATTCCTGATAAGCACGGAAGACGGGAGAAGGAGTTGCCCCATAGGAACCGTGGTTGAGGTAAATGACTTCTGGATCCAGCAGAAAATAATCTCTCAGCGATGGAATCTGCATAATGACGAAGGGCGACCAATCAAAAATTGGAAATGATCAACTTGTCACACATTCGCGGCTTTTTGCGCCAGAGCGATGGCGCCCAAAACGCCCGTCTGATCACCAAGAGCCGGAGGAACGAGATAATTATCTATATCCCTGGTTATCTTTGGGTCTTTAATGTAATTGTTTAGCAACAGAAGCAATTTTTCTCTCAGGAGAGTGAATATTTGACTCTGCTTCATCACTCCGCCTCCCATTATTATTCTTTGCGGTGAGATGGTGAGGATTAGATTCATTGCGCCCAGAGCCAGATATTGCGCCTCAAGCGCCCAAGCTGGATGCATTTCCGGCAGGGTCTCGCCAGGCTGACCCCAGCGTTTCTCAATTGCGGGACCACTCGCCAGCCCTTCAAGACAATCTTGATGATATGGACAGATGCCAGGAAAAGGATCTTCGTTCAGATCGTGCGGGATCATCAGGTGGCCCATTTCAGGATGAACGAGACCGTGCAGTAGAGCCCCGTTGACCATGCCGCCGCCGCCGATTCCCGTCCCGATGGTCACATAGATAAACTCACCCAATCCTTGGGCAGCGCCCCAGCGGAACTCGCCGAGGGCGGCGGCATTGACGTCCGTGTCAAAACCTATGGGGATCTTGAAAGAATCTTTCAGTAAGCCGACGATGCTGGTGTTCTCCCAACCGGGCTTCGGGGTGGAGGTGATATGCCCATAATTAGGAGAATTCGGATCCAGCTCTATCGGGCCGAAGGAGCCGATGCCGAGGGCGGTTAGTGCCCCAAGCCGATTTTCCTGCTGGCGAAAAAAATCGATGACCCGTCGGATCGTCTCATCTGGCTGCCGGGTTGCGAACTGTATCTGAGCGTGGATCTTATCCGGCCCTTCCGCGACGACACAAACAAACTTGGTGCCACCTGCCTCGACGCCACCGAACAACTCTGCCACAAAGAACTCCTCCTAATCCTCGACCTCAATATAGATGCGCTTGTTGATTCTACCTTTACTTTTATAATCAACGACACGGATATGACCCACCTCGGACGTGTTATTGACATGCGTGCCGCCATCCGCCTGCAAATCCAGGCCAACGATTTCTACGATGCGTACTTCCTGGATGCCTTCCGGAAGCAGATTAATCTTAGTGCGAATTAAGTCAGGAATTTTGAAAGCTTCTTCCCTGGGGAGAATATCCACGTGAATGGGATGTCGATTGGAAACTTCCTCGTTAACGGATTTTTCAATTGCCTCCACCAGCTCTTTTCGCATGGTTTCAAATTCAAAATCCATGCGCCCTTTTAGCGGCTCCATATCTCCTCCAGTCACCGAAGCGCCATAATCCCTAAAGATAACTCCGCAAAGAATGTGCAGAGCTGTATGGGTACGCATTAATTGATAGCGATGTTCCCAGTCGATCTCTCCATGCGCAGTTGTTCCCACGGGTGGTAAGGTTTCTGCACCTTCCAGGATGTGAATCAGGTCATCTCCCTTCTTGCGAGCCCGCTTAACCGTAAGGGTCATCCCAGCAATGCTGATTATGCCTCGATCCGGCGGCTGACCGCCTCCACCCGGATAGAAGATAGACTGATCAAGTATTATGGCCTGGTTTTCTTCATCAATACCAGTCACTGCCGCATCGAAGGAACGCATGTAGCTATCCGTCTGGTAAAGCAGTTTAGTCATCGACATCTCCTCTCTGCTGAATGTGCTCTTCGAATCTTATTGAAGGGATAAACATCGGGTAAAATTGGTCAAAATGATTAATTTCGATCTATTTTACCAGGATGGGATCTTTGATAAGGTAATCTATGCGGAATTTACAGGATAAGATCGCCATCGTAACGGGAGCGTCCCGGGGTATCGGCCGAGCCACGGCATTGAAATTGGCGAAGAATGGCGCGCATATCGCGCTGGTCGCACGCGATAAGTCGAAATTAAGCGAGGTGGCTGAACAGGTCCGGGCGCTGGGCAGGGAAGCTCTGATCCTGCCAGGTGATGTAGCCGACCAGGATCAAGTAATAAAAATGGTGAAGGAAACCCTCGCGCGGTGGGGGCGAGTCGATATCCTGGTTTCCAATGCGGGTATTTATTATCATTCCACGATATTCGATTTGACGGCGTCTTTGATGGAAAAATCTTTACAGGTGAATTTTTTGAGCCATGTATATGCCGTTCTGGCGGTTCTTCCGACTATGCTCGAACAAAAGGATGGCCATATTATCCTGGTTTCGTCCATGGCTGCAAAACGCGGCGTCCCTACCGACGTGCCATACGCTCCGGCGAAGTATGCGCTGACAGGATTTGGCGAGGTAATCCGGCAAGAGCTCTTCGGAAGCGGGGTAGAAGTGAGCACTATAATGCCCGGACGAGTAGAATCTGATTTTGTCGAAGGACTTGAATTTCCGTGGGCAACACCGAAGATGCCAGCGGAGTGGGTGTCGCGGGCGATCATCAATGCCATCCAGCACCGAAAAGCGGAAGTGTTGGTGCTGCATTTCCATACCAGAATTCTTCACTATGCAAATGTTGTACTCAAGGAGATATCTCCGCGTCTTGCCGACCGCATCGCGAGATACCTTCATCTTGAAGGCTGGAAAGCCGAAGCTAAAAAGGGTAAACCATATCAAGAGGATGTCTTATGAGTGTGACGAAGATCCATACGAATACAATCCGGCCGGCGCACAGGTGGTTGCGAAAAATCGTGTTGACCTATGTGCCTGGACCAACTATGCCCTTGTTGGAGGAGTTTTCTACGAACCTGTTGGAGCAGTTCCGCAAGTGGGGCCATACCGTCCAATCTGAACCGGATAACGATACCGATGTCATCCTCACCAGCGCATTATTCGATGGACCGCTCCGCTGGCGAGAGGCCATGCTTTTCACGGCGCGCAGACGTTTCCAGTTGGAGCATCTACCGACAATCATCACATTAATACCGGTCAAGCCGGAAGTACTCCAGGAGCGCTTGAGCTATTTTGAAAAAGTCCTGGCAAAGGAGCCACCAGACCCGGAGGATTTTGAGTTCCCCGGCCTTTCAGCGGATGCCTATAAGACGCTGTACGAGCAAGGACGCAGAGGGGGTCCAATTCTTTCAGTTGTCCGCCTGGTACAAACCCAAGCGATGAGCATCCGGGTAATCCTGGTGGTGGGCGAGGATGAGCCAGTGGAGGCTTATACATTCGACCTGGTGGGCGCACACCCGCGCACCGATGCGTCTGATCGGACTGCCTTTTATGAAGACCTATTCCTTCGAATCGTGACAGCTGCGAGCACGACCGAGATTACGAACCACACAGTGGTGGGGGAGCCCATCCCCTATGAGGTGTGGAAAAGGCTACAAACTCCTGGAGAGATGCGCGAGGCTGGTATGCAGCTGGGCAAACGCCGCTTCTTTACGGAGATGATCCGCATTGCTAACCTCACCCATGTACCTGCTCTGGATGATGCGGTGGCAAGCCAATACAGCGAAGGATGTTTCGCCACGTGGGATCCACATATCGATGCGTTAATTGCGACGGTGACGGGATCCGCTCGCCCGGTAGAAAAAGATAATCTGACCGATGATGAGCTGGCGGTGATCGTGGGTGTGCGTCCGGATGGCAACGGTGCCCAGGTGCGGCAGGTGGAGGGTAAGCGGAATGATTCCCCGTCCTCGGAAGCGGTGGAGTTGATCGAAATGGATGAACCACTCCCAAAAATCACCTTGGGAGCGGATTGGGAGGTGCAGGCTGAAGTGCCTGTGGCGCGCTCGAAACTGCATGGTCATCGTAGCGTCAAATCATTTGATCCGCGCCTGGTAGAACACGTCGCTTTGGATACTCCATATTACCACTACCCGGTATCGTGTTCAACAGGAGCGCAAGCCAACGCGATTAAGGCGGCTTTTTCCCGTTCCGAAGCGCTCAACCATCCCGACGACCACCGGCCGGTGGTTTTTACGATCCTCCCTGGCCATGGCATCGTGATCGCGGAGAAGTGGGTGGTTGGTAAGGCGCCGTTCCAGGTGATGTGGGAGCTCATGGACAGTGGAGCGCTGCAAATTGATAACCGGGTGCCGCAGGGACCGCTGACATTTGTTCCAGACAGGAACGGAGAGATGGTGTTGGAAACGGAGGAAGCGTGAAGCGTGAAACGTGAAACGTAATTCGTAAAACGTAAACCGTAATATTTGATGGGGAGCGTTGGATTAACGGTGATTTGGCAACTGTGCACCGATATGGTCATGTGAAGAATTGGTTTTTAGCTTCTGCAATACGGCCGAGGAGGAGGGGGAAGCTGGCTGGTTCGCGGCGGGCGCGCAGGCGGGAGAGGAAGCGCCTGATTGGCCAGAATAATCCGAAGTTTGGATTGATCATTTGCCAGTGAATTCCGAGGGAATGGGAGAGGTCTTCAAGCCGGGAGTAAGTCAGAAAATTCTGACTCAGCAGGGAGTTCGAAGGAAAGCCGTATTTTTGCCGGAAAAAAGTTTCCCTTTCGCGCACCATTTGATTTCCGCTCGCCTCCGAGTGGTACACCGGTGTGTCCATAATTACGACTAATCCGTGATCGGCGAGCACGCGCAGGGCTTCCTGCAGGGCCTGCTCATAACGGATGGCGTAATGAAAAGAGGCGTTAAATATGGCTAAGTCGGCCTGGTCGCTCACGAAAGGAAGCTGCGCAAAATCGGCCTGGAGCGGTGTAAAAGAAGTTTCATAATGGATGTGGGCTCCCAAGCCATCAAAATTATTCGTGGTCAGGTCAACTGCCGCCAGGCAGTGGCCAGACTGCGACAGCCGGTTCGACAGCCAGCCGTTGCCGGCGCCCAGGTCGAGGATCTGCAGGGGGTGTCGATTTATGTCCTCTAGAGAAGGCAACACATGCGCCATCAATGCGCGATAACTCCTGGCCCGGATTCGCCAGGCTCCGGATAATTTGCCGTTCAGATCTGTGAAAGGAAGCGCCCGGTAGTAAGCCAAGTCTGTGGAACCACGTCCTTCGGCTTTGCGGACGGTTTCATACTCCTGAATAAACTGGCGGAAAACAGACTGAGTTTCCGGAAGGAGAAAGCGCCAGATGCCATCGATGCGGCGGTAGAGTTCTCCGTCATGCGAGCAGGACAGCTCGTTTTGGGAAATCGAGATAAGGGGAGAGCCGCAACGTGGGCAAGCGAAAATAAAAGATTGATTGCGCATAGCGCTAGTGCCATTTTTGCTACATGTCCATCAGAACGGAAATCGCCCCAGCATAAACGGTTTCCAGGCCGCGCTCCACAATGCGGACGTCCAGAGGAGCCTTCCAGCGCAGTTCAGCCAGGCTATCGCCCACGACGCAGACGGCGCATGTTTGCACGCCACGGACCTGGCCGACAGCAAGCAATGCAGCCGTTTCCATCTCCACGACCAGCACGCCTTCAGCCTGATATTGCAAAATCTCGTCCCGGGTTTCACGGTAGGGGGCATCGGTTGTCCAGGTTGTCCCTTCTGAATACTTGTGGTCTTGCCTCGCAAGGGCATGCATCAGGTTCTCGACAAGCTCCGGATCGGCTAGGACATACTTGTTTGCAGGCAGATAGTGATGAGAAGTACCCTCATCGCGAATGGCCCGAGAACAGGCGACGATTGCGCCCGGACTGAGGTTGGGCTGCAGACCGCCGGCCCAGGACATGGAAATAAAACGCTTTACTCCCCAGGCGACCAATTCCTCGGTTAAAGCGGCAATCAAAGGCGCGCCTATGCCGAAATTGCTCAAAACGCCAACTTTGCCGCGCGATTGTTTCAGCAAGTATAAATCACCCATTAGATTGCCAACCTGCTTGAGGGGATGGCGCCGGCGCAGCCGCTCGGGCAGACCCTTCTGAAGGCACAGGATCATCCCCTCAGGCGGCTCAATATCGGGAAACCTGCCCAACTGGCGGCGATAGGCGAGCAAATCTTGGGCAGTTAGCACTGCTGGAAGATTGTGTTTTTCGGGGTAGTTGGGGAATGGCATAAGACGTAAATCGTAATTCGTAGTGCGTAATCCGAAATGCGTAATCCGTGTGATCTGCCAGCGGTGACAAACGAACAGCTGGCAAGGTCAGGGTGAATAGCGTAAAGAGATGATAAAAAAGTCGCCCCAGCGGTTGAAGGGCGGGCGACGGGCAAGGCGGTCATCCAGCCGAGAGAGCCAGCGATAGACTAGAGGATGCCGTTTGGCGAGGTTCTTGCTTTCGGCCGGAGGGGCAAACACGGAAAGACCCTCAACGGCCAGGGTCGTAAAACCAGGTCCAAAAGCTCGGATTACCTGTTCCGGGGTATAGTAATGGATCATGAAATGCAAGCCTTCTAAGTGGGCCAGGGTTCCGTGTGTCGATAAGCGACGAAATGCAAGTCTGAATTTCCCGCTGAAAACAAGAGCAAGCTCCCAAAGACACACCGGCGGCATGAGCACCCAGGTAACCAGACCGCCGGGGTTCAGCAGGAATGGAAGGCGCCCGGTCACTCCGCGCAGGTCCGATAGACAATTTAAGCCTCCCAAATTGGAAAAAACCGCATCAAACGGTCCTTCCCTGACTTGCTCGAGCGCGGTGAAGGAACAATTCTGCACCGTCAAGCTTTCCTTTAGATGATGTTGATCAATTTTGGCCTCGATACGCCGAATCATACCTGGAGCGATATCGGTGGCGTGCACCTTATAGCCCAGTTGGGAGAGGTGGACGGCATCGGTGCCCGTGCCTGCGTTGAGTTCCAGGATGCGAGCACCGGGTTCAAGATATTGGGTTAAATGCCGGTAGACCCTGGCCCGCATGCGCGCCAGATTTGGATGATCTTCAGCGAAGCGGTCGTACTTCTCGGCAGTACGGGAGAAGGCCTCAGCGGTCACAGTCAGGTGCTGATTATTGTCGGGCTGCCAGTACTTCACCATCTAATAGACCTCTTCGTCTCCGGGTTGCAGTGAGGGGATGGCTGCGTCTTCGGGTGTCATGCCCGGATTGACGGCAATTAAACCTTCAGGTGGAAAGAGCGCCAGCCTTTCTAATTTCCAGCGGGCAAAAGGGAGCGTTACAGCGTTCTTTATCAAGGTCTTGATGGCGTGCAACAGGTCATTGTGCTGATCCAATTTCAAAGTAACAGATTCGGATTCCGGCAGCAACTTTTCCACCAACCAACGCCCGGCCTTACGCAGGCGAAATTCCTTATGCAACACGATATGCAGCTGCCGGTAAAAGTCCGTGGAGAACGGACCTGTATAAAGCATTGCCAGATCGTTGGAATCGACCCAGTTCTGTTTGCTTCCCAGCTGTTCTTTAACGGCAGCATAGAATTTGGTGCCGGGAAGCGGATAAGAAACCGACATGCCGATATCATCCGGCCGGCAATCGCGCACCATTTGCAGGGTCTTTTCTATATCGGCCCGAGTTTCCCCCGCATATCCAAACTGAAGGAAGAAGCCAACCTGAATACCGGCTTCCTGTAGACGACGGGCCGCCGAGTAGATTTGATCAACCCTGGTGCCCTTTTCCATGGCGTCTAATATTTTCTGTGAGCCGGATTCGGAGCCCACCCAAACAATCTGGCAGCCGGCGCGCTTCAAAGCGTCAATTTCGCCTTCTCGCAAGAGGAGGTCAACCCGGTTCAAGCACTTGAAGGGGATTGTTGCTCCCTGCTGCTCAATCTCGGCAGCAAGGCGGGGAATCCAGCCGGGCTTCAAGCCAAAAATATCATCCACAAACCAGATATGGTCGGGTTCAAAAGCTTGTTTTAGCCACTTTAGTTCAGCTACTACGTTTTCCGGGCTGCGCACATTATACCGTTGTCCCCAAATGGGCTTCGCGCACCAGTTGCAGTGGAAAGGACAGCCGCGGGTGGTGGCCATGTTCATGGAAAAGAAACCGTGACGATCAAGCCAGATTTGACGATAGCGCTCCACATCCACCAGATCCCAGGCAGGAAGGGGAAGAGAGTCCAAATCACGGATGTCTGGGCGCCGGGGCGTAGCGACAACGTTTATCGTTAGAGGATCCAGATACGACTGCTGGTCCCGTTGTAAGACGCCGGATTGCGGCACGGCCTCGCTAATCTTGAGGGACTCGTCCTGAAAGGATAGACCCTGAATCTGATCCAGCCGGTTGGAAGATCGACTGCTAAGTGCGTCCAGCAGCTCGCCCAGCGTGATCTCGCCCTCGCCAATGATCACGAAATGGGCTCCTCGAGCCAGGTATTTTTCCGGGTGGTCGCTGCCATCGGATCCTGCGATGATAACCGTGCAGCCGCGCTGGCGGGCCATATCGATCATTTTAATAGCGGCTTTCCGCATTCTCAGCAGGCACATTTTGGAGAGATAGTTGAAGTTGTCTTCATAGATGATGGCATAGCGCGGCCGGTGATAATCCAGCGCCATGTCCCATTCAGATTCAGATTCAGCCAACATGGCATCGAACAGGGCCACCTGATAGCCTTTCGAGCGAAGGTAGCTGGCAGCGTAGAGCGTACCAAGCGGTGGGTAGGGCTGCATCGCCTTCCAGAGTTTGGGGTCGAACTTCAGGTAATAGGATTGTCCGAGCAGAATATCAGTCATATTTCCAGGTACAGGTTTAAGGTTCAAAGGTTGAAGGTTTAAGCGGATTTGTGAAGCGGGCTTTGTCCAGCGCTCCCATTCGTTCCTGGAAGGCGATGAGCGTGGATTTACCGTGGCTTGCAAAGTGACCCTTACACCAATCGGCCGAAAAAGCTGTTTCAGAGCAGACACGCGCCAGTCGTTCAAATTTGCGAACTTTTCGGTCCATCTCCCATCGCTCTAAGCGGTCCAACGGCGGCTGGCGTAGGATAATTTCCGCGGAGGTCTGTACGAACTGATAGAAGTTGGATTTATACCCGTTGAGGTTGCGGATATGGTGCGCGCGGTCTGGCATTCCCTGAGCGTTCGGCAGGAAGATATTGGACCAGTTATTCAGCGAGCGCATATCCCGATAAACCGCATGGCCAAAGAGAGGGATCATTTGGGCCAATTCATGGGCCGAATACAGGTTGCGTTCAGCAAAGACCAGAGCCCGCGACGATAAAAAGTAGTTCGGACAAAGTGTGTCGCCAAAACGAGCAGCCCAGCGCACAAGTGTGATAACCATGGCCCGGCACAACCACAAGCGCCCAGGCTCAGTGACGATCAGAAAATCCATATCGGCATTTTTGGCGACATTGTCCATGGATAGAGCGCCGGTCACGGCAGCCATGCGGACAAAGGGTAGCTGCGCGATAATTTTGCCATACCTGATTGCACCCGGCCACAGCCGGGCAGCCTGGTGCGATCGCCAAAGGCGCAGGCTGACAATCTCCTCTCTACCGGCCAGATGAATAAAACCAGAGGAAGAACTCAAATACTTATGAACTAAACTTCCAATATTTAAGCTCGATTTGAGCTCGTTTTGAGACGCGGGCAAACCAATGAGATAACGAGAGAGCTCTGCGGCGTTGAGCGGGTAGTCGAAGATGTCAGCATATGCAACGGTCTTCAAAATGGCATCTTCGATGGCCTCTTTGCGGACTGTCTCAGCCGCCGGCTTAAGGTGCGGAATATGGCGTTTAATGCTTTCCCGTTCATCTTCAACCTGTCTGGAATTATTGCGCCGCCGCCTAACATCTATGCTCTGAAGTAAGGTCATACTTGAAGTGAAAAGAAGACCGACGGCGAACATCATCGCATAAAAAGCGATCAACCAGTTATGCAGCTTCAAGGCAACCAGCATGGTAGCCAGGTTGAAAACAGCGAAGGGCAGCTCAAGAAAGACGATGGGATCCAATCGGAGCTGATAACGCCGGCCGGTCCAATTTTGTCTGGCGTTTTCAATGCCGAACTTAGGCGTGCGTTCAAAAACCCCGTTTTTCCGCCGCACGCTTTGGAGTGCAGCGCGCAAGGTGTTCACCAT
The DNA here is from genome assembly GCA_036507795.1 of Anaerolineales bacterium. Classification (GTDB taxonomy): domain Bacteria; phylum Chloroflexota; class Anaerolineae; order Anaerolineales; family UBA4823; genus DASQQR01. Next base: position 10,470 of record DATCIL010000445.1, read on the forward strand.
CATTCCAGCACCGAAGGCAGAAATGAAAGCAATCAGCGGGATCTTTCTCCACCAGCGATTTCCGAGCTGTTGTTGGGCGACCAGAAAGAAAAGCATTGGGGCAAAAGCTGTGGCATTAAAAACCGTGGCGACCCCAAAGAGAGATAGCAGGCCAGCATAACGCATAGAGAGCAGCAGAACCAAGGGGTAGAGAATGGCAAGGGCAGCCAGCAAAATATGAACGCCGTAACCGGTGAGATGAAGGATAGCTTCAATTTTTAGCAATAGGGGTATTTGTGCCTTCCAAATTGAGGGAAGTAACGTCTGGGCGCATTCCAGACTCCCCCGCGCCCAACGGTGCTGCTGCCGGCGATAAGCGCCAAAACTGGCTGGGAGCTCAGCAGGAACCACAATTTCGCGCACATACCTGGCCTGCCAGCCGCGAAGAAAGGCACGGTACGAAAGGTCCAGATCCTCGGTGAGGGTTGCAGCTCTCCAACCGCCGGCATCGAGTATCGCCGCCTTACGCCAGATCCCACCGGTGCCATTGAAATTGAACCAAAAGCTGCCTCTACTGCGGGCAAATTGTTCGACCATAAAATGAGCATCAATAGCCAGGGATTGAATTAAGGTCAGAAAGGAGAAGTTGGGGTTTATGTGTCCCCAACGGGTCTGTACGAAGGCGATTCGTGGTTCATTAAAGTAAGGCAAAGTTTTATTAAGGAAATCTGGCGGAGGTATGAAATCGGCATCAAATATCGCCAGAAATTCGCCCGAGGCGTGCTGAAATCCAGCTGCCAGGGCTCCGGCTTTGTACCCGAGGCGGGTTCTACGATGCATGTGGACGATGTTTATTCCGGTCTCTTTCAGGGTGTCCACCAGGTTTTTGACCAGATCTTTGGTTTCGTCGGTTGAGTCATCCAGCACCTGGATTTCAAGCAAGTGCTTAGGATAATCAAGTTCGGCAACAGCTCGGATTAGCCGGACTGCCACGTATATTTCATTGTAGAGGGGTAGTTGGACGGTGACACTGGGCAGCGGTTGGAGAGGTTGTGGTTGAGCTGGCTCCTGCCGGTAACGCCAGGTTATCCAGGTGAGGTAAAAGAAATTCAATCCGTAAATAAATAGCAATCCTACCACAAGGAGGTAGAGGATACCAACTGGAACAAGAAGCAGGTCAAGCATGGCTCTCCTGTCGAAGAGAGCTTGAGTAGATGGCTGCCCATAGACCCCAGGCCAGCCACTGCCAAAGGCGTCCCGCATTTAGAAGCCAGGTGTAATAATCGAAGAAGCCGACGACCGTCGTGGCCAGCAGCAGGCTCGAAGCAGCAATGAGAGCGGCGTTGAATGTCAGTCGATCCCGGTTCAGCCAGATTGCCACCCAGGGAGAGAAGATTACCAGGAGGTAAAACAAGGCGCCAAAAAATCCTGTTTCTGCGGCAACATCCAGTAAAACGATGTGGGCGGGCTGGAAGTTGTAGGGGTAATCAGGTCGATGGGCTTGTAGAGCGATGGGAAAAGCACCAAGGCCAACGCCGGTGAACGGTTCTGCGAGAAAGATATTATTCGCGTTTCTGTTCAGGATTATCCTTTCACCTATGGCCTGCTTTTCATGAGCGTTCTGGGCAAAGGAGCCCTGCTGGTTCAATCGCACACCAACATACGGCAGGTTGTGCAGGAAAAATGGCGCGAGAGCGATCAGGCTGGCTGCGACCAAACCTAGATAAGACGCGAGCTGCCGGATTCTCCCCTTTCTTAATTGCCACACGCCCAACAGGGTTAATCCCAAAGCGGCTGACAACCAGGCTGCCCGTGAAAATGTATAGAATAGTCCCAAGACGCCAAGACTGAAAAGAGCGGTTAGAAGAGTCCGCCTCCAGGCTGCAGTAGTCAAATAACCATATGCGATCAGGATCAGGCCAAATGACAAACAGCCTCCCAAGATGTTAGGATGGTCAGTCAGTCCATAGGCCCGCAGAGAGCGGATGCCCTCCGCCCAGACGATGCTCACGCCGCTCCACGACGGATCGAGATCCAGCTCTCCTAAGAATGAAAGACCAATAGACTGTTGACCGAGGACCTGGAGGACCGCTGTGACAGACTGGATGAAAATCTGAGCGCCAACGGGGAAGAGAACCAGTTTGAGGTCGTCAATCTCGTTCAAGAGGAAGAGATAAAAACCAAACAAAAGCAACATACGTATAAGATGGTACAGGGATAGTGAACCGTCGATTGAGAATAGCGTGCTGATCAGACTAAACAGCAGGATGCCAGTGATAGGCAAAGTAAGAAAAAGAGGACCCATTCTAATAGTCCTGGGCTTGAGTGCCAGAGAAAGCACCCATAGAACCAAGGTCAGGATCATTACAATATCACTGGCAAACAAGATGAAATCCGTGAAATCTGGGTATATGGGGGCGCGTGGGCGAGCAAATGCAAAAAATCGGAGGCGAAGCGGGATCAGAAAGATTGTTCCCCACAGGGCCGCCAGCGTCAAGGAGCGCACCACGACTGCAACTGATAAATTGACGCGCGCCCGCGAAATCGCAATCACCAGAAAACTGAGCCGACCGGATTTCAAGAAACGGCTTACCTTGAATAGAAAAGGGATATCTGCAGGAAGTTGCATGGGGTATCAAATAGTAGTAAATATACGTTCATTAGGGCGCAGGGTTACCGGAGTTGAGCGATATACGCGGGCGGTAACCTCGCAACTCGGGGAATCGGTCAAACTGGTGGGCGGGTCGGCTGCCCAGGGCTTAAGGGGCCACTTTTGGGAACAAAGGACGCTCCCAAAGCTGCTCGGAGAGGGCTCCATCCTCTGGTCACCCGCAAATACAGGCCCTGTCTCAGTTCGTAATCAGGTGGTGACCATTCACGATCTCAGTGTGATCGATCATCCGGAGTGGTTCGACCGAAGGTTTGCAGCCTGGTATGGCTATTTTCTGCCCAGGTTAGCCCGCAATGCGAAAATAGTAGTCACTGATTCGTATCATTCAATGATACGTATCCAGGAGGTATTTCGGATTTCCAAAGACAAGATTATTGTGGCGCCGTGTGGCGTTGACCGGGAGAGATTCAGACCGCGGGCGAGCATGGAACAGGATTTCGTTCGGAAAAAGTATGGACTGCCAGAGGCTTACGGGTTGTTTGTGGGCACCCTGGAACCGCGGAAAAACCTGCACACCCTGATCCGCTCCTGGCAGCGAGTAAAGAAAATGATCGCCCCGCTAAAACTGGTCATCGCGGGCGCGGGAGGTGGATCCTTCCGTAGGGATCTTCTTTCAAAACAGGTGGAGGAAAATCTTGAGTGGGTGGGGTATGTCGAGGATAGAGATTTGCCAGCCCTATATTCCGGAGCGAGGATGTTTATTTTGCCCTCGATTTATGAGGGTTTTGGCCTGGCTGCACTGGAGGCCATGGCGTGCGGAGCGCCTGTGATTGCTGCGAATTCGAGCGCGCTGCCGGAAGTGGTTGGGAAGGCGGGCTGGCTGGTGGATCCAAATGACGAGGAGGAAATCGCTGCGGCGATCCTGACTCTCTGGCAAGATGATGAAATGCGCCGGGATCTGGTCCACCGGGGGCACCAGCGCGCGGCTCTATTTTCCTGGGAGCGAACTGGGAGGCGAGTAATGAAAGCAATCGAAATGGCTGTGGAGGCCTGATTTGAACAGGGATCTGAAAATTGCACTGGTCCAAGATGCGCTGCCCTTTATCGGAGGCGCTGAAAAGCTCCTGGAGGCGGTGCTGGAGATGTTTCCAGAAGCGCCGATCTTCACATTGTTCTACAACCCGGAAGCTTTTAAAGGCTCAATTATCCGCCGACACTCAGTTCAGCCCTCTTTTATCAACAGGCTTCCTGGGGCCAAGCGCGGGTACCGCAATTACCTACCTTTATTTCCGCTTGCGATCGAACAGTTCGACCTGAGTTCCTTCGATGTGATTCTATCCTTTAGCTATGCTGCAGCACATGGTGTTCTGGCAGTTCCGGGACAAAGGCATATCAGCTTTACTTATACGCCGCTGCGCCAGGCCTGGCACCAATATCACCAATTTGTGGACAGCAGAGGACTTAAGTTCGGGTTTGCATCGTGGCCAAAGAGGGTCATGCTGCATTATCTGCGATTGTGGGATCTGGCGGCTTCACAGCGCGTAGACCAATTTGCGGCTGTTTCACACTGGGTTGCTGGCTTAATCTGGCGAGCTTACCGGCGGAGCGCGCAAGTAATCTACCCGCCGGTAGACGTGCAAAACTTCCAGCCTTTAGAACCCAGGGATAACTACTACATTTGCGTTTCGAGGTTGGCCAGGCGGAAGAAGCTGGAGCTGCTCGTCGCAGCGTTTACCCGGCTGGGACTGCCTTTCATCCTGGTTGGAGAGGGCCCAGAAGACAAAAGGCTGAGAAGGCTCGCCGGTCCCAATATCCGAATTCCAGGCTGGCAACCAGATAGAATCGTGCAGCAGCTGTTAGGGAGAGCCAGGGCTTTCGTGCACGTCGCCGAGGAAGAATTCGGGATTGCCATGGTGGAGGCACAGGCAGCGGGGTGCCCGGTCATCGCCTATGGTAAGGGGGGCGCAGCAGAAACCGTGGTCGATGGGCAGACTGGATTGCTCTTCAATGAACAGAGCGTGGAGAGCGTGATGAGCGCGGTTGAGAAATTTGAATTCGGTGCCTTGAAATTCGCTGTGAGCGATCTCAGGAGGAATGCGGAGAGGTTCAACAAAAAAAGATTCCAGCAAGAAACCCTGCGATTAGTCATGGGAGAAGCCAGTGTGTTTGAAAACCAGGAATTTGCGTATAGTCAAAATATGCTATGAATGCATCGGGTCTGGAGAGCTGGAATAGAGCTGAGTTTTTTTTAGATCGAGCGAAACGAGGGATGGACCTGATCATCGCCTCCTCGTTATTAATTCTGTGCCTGCCGCTATTTCTGCTCCTGGCGACGATAATCAAATTAGATTCCCCCGGGCCTGTCTTGTTCCGGCAAACTCGCGTGGGCAGGGAAGGCCGGCTCTTTGAAATCATCAAATTCCGTACCATGTTTTGCAGGGGGGAGAATACTTTGGATACTATCCTGAGAGGCCAGCGAAATCAGAAACTGAGCTGGGCCAAATATCAAAAACTATGGGATGACCCGCGCCTTACCCGGATTGGAAGAATTTTGCGTCGATGCAGTCTCGATGAAATGCCGCAGCTATGGAACGTGATCAAAGGGGAAATGAGCCTGGTGGGGCCGAGGCCCATCTTGCCTGAACAGATCAGCATCTACGGCCAAACCCTTTCAGTCTATAAGCTGTTTAGACCGGGCATGACCGGCATGTGGCAGATTAATGGTCGCAACCTGACTTCGTTCGAGGAAAGAGTGGATTGGGACACTTATTACATTCGGAACTGGTCGTTATGGCTGGATATCCGAATCTTGTTCAGGACGGTTGGAAAAGTCCTTACGGCGGAGGGGGCTTTCTAGTTGGCGCACTTCTTGAATTCCTGCAGAGGCACCATAACGCCGTTCTAAGTAGGCGTGGATCTCAGGGTATTCGATTTGCATAGTAAGAGAATCTCATTTCTTCAGAAATTCTGACTTTGGTGTCATTTTGGGGCGTTCTTTGCCCGAGAAGCGTTCTCTGCTGCCGCAATCACCTCCAAGTCGTGCGGGAGATTGCTGCGCTGCGCTCGAAATGACAAGATGGGAATAGCCGCTCAAATCTTACGCTCAAAGAATTGGTGCTAGGCGCCTTTAACGATCATCACTGAACAATCCGCGTAGTGGACCAGCTTGCGAGAAACGCTGCCCATCAGCCAGCTTTGCATGCGACTGAGGCCACGTGATCCGGCAATGACAAGGTCAATTTGGTTGGATTTAATGAATTCGAGAATTTCGGAAGCCGCATCGCCGCGCTTAAGCACTCCTGCTGCTTCTACTCCATGAGACTTCAATCTCATTTCAGAACGCTCGAGAAGCGCCCGACCAGTTTTCTCTTCCTCCTCGGCCTGGCGGCTTAATGCCTCTTCCGTTTCTGGTGAAGTAGGGGGAATAAAGAGCTCGGCATCTATCGGCCAGGCATGCGCGATGAGCGTGGGGGATGGAAGCGGCGGCATGACATGGATCAATTTAACTTGGGCACTCCCTGGAAGAGGGAAATCAGCCAGATATTCGATCGCCTGCTGGCTATGGGGTGATCCATCGGTCACGAGCAGCACCTGGCGCAGACCCTCGTACGGCGCTCGCACGATGAGAACGGGGCAGGGAGCATACTCCATCACGCGCTGGGCCACACCACCTAATAATATGCCAAGGGTCGCCCGTAGACCTTTCGCGCCGAGAACAACCAGGTCCGGATGATGGCCTGCGGCGAATTCGGTCAATTCATCGGCGGGATAGCCGACCAGGAGCTCCGTGGACACAGTGACATATTTATCCCGGAAGAGCGCCTTGATGTGTTCCAGAATGGCTTCCAACCGGGCATGATCGGAGGCGTTCCGAGGAATCAATACGGACACGGCTGTGATCGAGCTTTCAGCGGGCAAAGGTAAATCACAGAGCAGTTGGACCGCAGCCAGAGAATGTTCCGAGCCATCCACGGCTACCATGATGTTCATTTTGTGAAACGGGTCAGGAGTTCTCACGATCCACCTCTTGAATTTACCAAACCGACATCTCACCACGCGCCAGGCGCATGGTGAAATCATCAATCTCCTCGAGCTGACTCTGAATCATATCCTTGATTTCCGAAGAAATATTTGACAAATTCACTCCCGGACTTGTGACCAGCTGTGCAGAAGCGATCAAAGGTTGGTCAATCGGCTCACCAATCTGGCTACATAACCAAACATATACCTCCTCAATACCAGGCACCATTTGATATACCTGGGCAGCGATATGGTGGGTCAGGAGGGTATAGATTTTACCGACATGGCTGATGGGATTCTTTCCGGCGGCCGCTTCTGTGCTCATAGGCCGGTTCAGGGCAATGACGCCATTGACTTTGTTGCCCCGACCGACCTGGCCGCCATCGCCGCCTTCAGCCGACGTCCCCAAGACCGTAAGATACACGCCGCTCTCTCCCCGGTCAGGATCATCTAGCGTGTTGATTTCGATAGATAAATTTTCGATGCTATTTTGTTTATTTGCGAGGTAATCTTTAATTTTCGAACGGATTTCCTCTTTGCGGCTGAAATAGGTCCCAATATCGGGAACGAAACGATCCACGAAAGCCAAGGCAATGGTCAAGGTAAGATGACGGTCGCAGCGATATGCCATTACCTTGATATCCTCGCCGGCCTCAGGATACTCTCTCTTAAAATGAGGGGAATTTAAGAAGCGTTCGGCATCCAGCACCAGGTGTTCGGTTTCCGTTAGAGGGGCATACCCGACCGCGGCTGAGGTGTCGTTCGCTCCGATCTTTTCCCGAGCAAAGATATCGGTTAATTCTGGAGATCCCTCCTTAAGTTCATTCTGGATAATTAAGTGATGCTCGGGATCGACAAATCGCAGGTTTTGCCTGATCCAATCCCTGGTCGTCTGCTCTGCGATGGCGGCTATATCAATTCGTTTTCCCCGGTATTCGGCTGTAGCGCGGTCTCCAATCACCAGTCGCATTGGTTCCAGCACTCTACCTCCGCCCAGCCGAGGTTCTGTCCGCCCGGCAACAAGCAACCCCTTGTCGATATTATGGTGCAGGATCCGGCCAAAGGCGTCGAGATACTCACGACTTAGCGCGAGAGAGATCTGCTCCATGATGGCATCGCAGATCGAGTCCGGGTGGCCGGTTCCCTTGCGCTCAACAAGTTCGACCCTTTGTTTCTCGACGGGTGTATGGTTTAGCTCTTCGATAATAATGGGGGACATTCCGCCTCCTCGCCGGCAGAAAGTAGAACGAAGTACTAAGTGCTACCCTGAGCTATCCTACACTTTTGCAGCGGTTCTTGGTTTCGATACGTTGCAAAGAGCGCAACTACTCAACCAGCGAACCGCTCGCAGTGTTATTTATAGTCTAGCATAAGTTTGGAAAAAAGCAACAAAAACCCCCTGGACTCACATCCTGGGGGAATAAAAATGCAGGGGCACCAACTAACCGTCCAGCCATCCTCATCGTTCCGTTGCGCCTGCCTGTCTCCCCTCCGCCACTTGCGTAGCTATGAGAAAACTCACAAACGCTTTTTAGGAACTCTCTTGACTCCACTCTTTTGGGTTTCCTTTTCACGCATCCTATAAGAAGGCGTTGCCAGGTTACCAATCAAGTTTCACTGCCTCGAGTTGCTTCCGCCTAGACTTCGTTCAAGTAACACCAATTGATTTCTCAACTGGGGTCAACAAAAACGCCGCTTCGGCTTTCACATTTATGAGGGCGCTTTCCAATTCCTTGGCGCTCCCTGCAAATTCTAGTATAGACCAATTTTTACAGATGTCAATAGCCAAACAGCGCTCGACAAAAATTTTTAAGGTTTCGTTGGGTTGTTTTAAGGTTGCGGTCAGGCAATGGCGATTGAAGACAATCGCTTGGGCGATCAGGCCATTGGGCGATCAGGCAAAAATGGAAATTTGCCGGATCGCTGCGCAAGGCCAGAGGCGGGCACGGACCTGAAACATCAGGGTACGAAGCGATAGCCACGACCGGGGATGGTTTGAATATAGCGCGGATTGGAGGGGTCAGGTTCGATTTTCTCGCGCAGACGGCGAACGAGCTGGGCCAGGCTGTCATCGCGGATGCCCTGTTCGTAGATTCGGTCCTCGCGCCAGACGGCGCGGATGAGATCATCCTTTTCGCACACTTCACTTGAATGCGTATTGAAATATTCCCAGAGCAGATGCTCTTTGGCGGTCAGCTGGTTGGTGTCGAATGCCTGCACGGGCCGGGAGCTGATGAGGAGAGGATGATTGCTTAAACCCGCCTTGCGTAGATCTTCTGCACCTGGTTGGTCAGCCCAGAATTCTTCAACCCGGCGGCGGACGGCTGGATGAGCGGAGAGGCTTTCTGTGTTGGGCTGCGCTCCGCCGGCGACTGCTTCACAGACCGCTCGCAGAATCGAGGGGTAGCGTCCGGACACCTC